>JAONMX010000003.1 GCA_028378565.1 Bacteriovoracaceae bacterium | reverse complement strand
ACCATTTCAGAATTGTGGCTCAATCTTTGACGGTGTTGATAAGGGAACGAGGTTTGGAATAGTATTTGGGCGAAGTAAAAAGTCTAAAACATATGGGAATTTATACTTACAGATTCCAATACTTGAAAATTCTATGCCAGTCGACTTTTCAACAAAAAAGATTGCAAAGAAAGATTTAATGTTAGGCGAAGATGGAACAATACTTCCTTATTTTAACAATGTTGAAGAGTATGACTTATTTAACAGTTGGTTCAGTAACCGAGTTCCTGTTGACTCTTGGGGGCGTGGGAGAATTAATTTAGGTGATAGAAAAAGCTATGAGAAGTATAAGAAGATAATCGGAGATAAGGGGAAGTATGACTACAGGATTGTTAAGTCAGAAAAACGTGTAAAAAGTGGACTCGACCAATTTAAAGGTATTCTACATACACCATTTGGTAAAACGATAAAGTCCCTAGATTCAAACCTAGAAAAGCACTACAAGCAGAAGAAGCTAATAATTCCAAATGTTAAAAGAAATGGTGTGCGTAAGGTGTTAGTTTCTTATGAAAAGGATTGTGTTGTTGAGCAAGACTATAATTTTACATCAGAAATAAAGCCTGAAATGTTAAATGTATTAAGGTCTTTTACCTATAATGCAGTAGTAAATTGTATGACAGGTTCATATCATGTTAACGCAAGTCTTCTAAATCAACTCGGAATTTTGCCATTTTCATTGCAAAAGTATTCGGACTTTGAACTTGAGGTAGAGTTACTTAAAAAACTTGGTGTCGGTGAGGCTGATGCTTTAGCCATTATTTTTAGGGCAATTTTAGTTGAGTACCCTGACAATATTAAGCAACTTGCAATAGATGAAATAAGTGCAAAATATAGCGATGCTTTTAGACATTTAGAGTTGGGAGCTGATTCTAACTACTCACACCTTATATCACAGCAAGACCTGTTCACTTCTGACAAGCCAAAAGTATTTGATGTAGATGCTACTACGCAACTCTCTGGGTATATAGTTTCAACATTAAAGAATGATAATAACTTTGGGCGAGTTAAATTTGCCAAGGTTTTATATCTTACACAGCATCTATGTGACATTGACTTGGGAATGGATTGGAAGAGGAAAGCAGCAGGCCCTTATAATGATAAGGATTTAAAAGCTGTCGAAAGAAGTCTTGAGAAAGATTTTGGTATTCAGTCAATTACTAAACAGGTGCAAGGTCGAAAATATGTGAAATACAAATCAGAGAGTCGATTAAAGACATCTGAGTTTATTTCGGATTTTGAAAAGCCTAAGCAGAAAGATATAAAAGAATGGGTTAAGTGGTTTAAGCCTTTCACGACGGAGAAAATGGAGCTTATTGCTACAATCTTTGCTGCTTGGAATGACATGTTGATTAAGGGCGAGAGTGTGACGATGAAGAAAATCATCAATGAGGTTCGTAACAATTGGTCACCAACTAAACTAAAGTTCTCTGAGTCCAGAATACGGCAAGAAGTAAATTTTATGAAACAGAATGATTTAGTACCTACAGGCTTCGGCTACTCAACGGAAGCCTCATAATCAAATGATATGGTCCCAGACTATTCAAGAGTTTTTGGGACACACTATTCAACTAAAATTTAAAGTAGCCAAGAAGTAGCCAAAAAGTAGCACGGCCGAGTAATTTTCTGTTATGAAGTGTAATAAAAAGAGAAAGTGAACCCTCTGACAAATTAGAATCTATTAGTTTGTGTTTATAAGTACTTAGAAATAAAAAAGCCTAGATGGGTTAAATCTAGGCTTAATTATAATAAACTTCCGAAGAAGATTAGAATTAAATGGGGTGGCCCGCACTCCACAAAGCAAGATTATCGTCCTCCATCGGAACTGTCTAATATAATTGATTTTTTCCATGAGTCAGAAGTCCTTACCAAAGAGTTCCTCCACCAAAAATATGTCCTAGAAGGCCTTTCTTGTGCTGAAATTTCGAGGTCTGTGGCGTCCTCCCGAACAACTGTTTTAAAGAGGTTAAAGGAATGTGAAATCCCAATTCGCGGGATTGGAACGAACCAGAAAAGGAAGCGTGGTGTTGCTTATGGTCAAAAAATTGAGAAGAGAGAATTGTCAGAACATAAACGGGAACTTGAGGCCATAGAGAAAATGAATGAGTTGAGGGATAAAGGTTACAGTTATCGAAAAGTAGCTGAAATTTTGAATACGATGAAGATTCCAACCAAGACAAGGAGAGGAAAGTGGCATGGAAAAACGGTTCATCAAATCTTGAGCAAGCTAAGGTCAGCTTAATTAAGATTGGAAAAGACAATCTTAGTTAAATTGTGCTACAAGTTAATTTTGAAAATATAAGAGTGAGAAGGCCATGAATAAGATAATTATGAGTTTATTAGTTGGATTGTTAATCTTTGGTTGTGCGACAAGGCCAACGACTTCTAAAAAAAATGTTCTAATTAGGGTTGAGCATAAAAGAAAAACAGACTCATGGCAGGTAGAGATTTCTCTTCCATCTAAGGTCAAGGCCTTGGTATTTAATCGACAAACAAATACATTTAGACGCAAAAATTGGAAAGTTAATGGTCAAGATTTAGAGATAAGGCATATTGACGGCAAAGAGTATATCGTTTCAAAAACTGAAAAAGAGTTCAACTCAGTATCTCTTTCGCACAAATCTTATTATGAATACACTCCCAAAGATTATGAGTTCTTTTTTAAATATTCGTCTGGCGATGTTCTCATGTATTCAGGTCACTATGATGTTGTGCCTATTTATAACAACTTCGATTTTAAGAAAGGAATAGCTGAAAAAGATTGGCCCGAAAATGGTCCTCTCTCTGAGTTCATACTCATTCCAAGTAAAAATGAAAAGATTGTGATTTTAGGGAATGTATATGAAAAGAATGAAGTCAATTGGACCGATATAAAAGGCAAAGGGACATATATTTATTGGGGAAACAATAATCCTTTAGATACTAAAAGACTGGTTGTTGTCGTAGATAAAAAAGTTCCTAAGTGGCTATCTCTGGCCGTGAATAAAAACCTCCCTACTTTATTTGACTTCTATAATCGTAAGATTGGCATCCCATTAAACTTTAAACCAGTCGTATATTTAAGTTACGAAGGAGAGGATGAGGAAGGACTAAGTAACACTGGTGGAACTTTGCCAGGCCTTATTCAATTGACACTGAGAGGGAAGGATTGGAAGAAAAATAATTCAGAATCATTTGAATATCTATACAAGTTTCTTGCTCATGAATCAGCTCACCTTTGGAATGGTCAAATGTTCAATTATTCAGACGGGAAACATTCGTGGATGCATGAAGGTGGAGCAGATGCCTTTGCGTATAGAGCGTTACGAGAGTTAAAGATTGTGAATGACGAAAGATATTTAGAATATTTAAACGCTTCCTTAAACAAGTGTATTTTAGGATTAAATGGTAAGTACCCATTAGTAGAATCTGCTAATAACAGAGCTTTTAAAAATTATTATTACTGTGGTTCAACGATTGGCTTAATAACTGAAAAGAGCTTGAAAGAAGGTAGTCTTTTTGATTTCTGGCGTTCTCTATTTAAACAAGCGAAGTCCAATAATCAAAAATATAGCGATAAGGACTATTTAAAGAATTTTGATGATTTAGCAAAATCAAACACAGTAAGTAAAAATTTAAATACTTTAATTTATGGCCCTTCATCGAATACAGGGGAGCTTCTTAGAGAAATGTTTAAAAATCTTGGGGTTGAGGTCGGCCCTTTGAAAAAAGGTCAAAAGAATATGTCTAAGAGGATTGCAAGGAGTCTTCTTTCTGATTTATATCGAAGTGATTGTGATGGGAGTCTTAATTTAACTCGAAAGAAAGAATCTTATCTTGCTCATGGCGATAAATCTTGTAAGAGTTTTAAGAAAGACTTTGAAGTTCAAAAGGTTGGAAGTTACCACATTTTTAAAGATGCAGAAAAAGCCTATGAGTTTGCAAGAACTTCATGCCGTAAAAATAAATATGTTAATTTATTTGGCACAAATTTAAAAAAGATGAAAGTTTCTTGTCCAAAACTGTCTGGGCCATTTAGTTTCTTTGAGATACTAAAGATATAACTCCCATTTTAAGCCTGTAGATTGTCATTAAGACGTTTGTGTTTCTTAATGTTGGTTCATATATAGGTAGATTTTATCACGAGCTTAAATTATTAATTAAGTGGCAATGCAAGCGATTGCATAAAGGTCAGCTTATTCAACACAAAAGCTACCACGAGTTCCAACTAATTCATTTCTTTGCCGATTACGACTGATTATTAAAATGAGTTCAACAATTCATGCAACTCACTTGTAGTTGAACAAAACCAATCTGGATTTACAGCTTTGAGTTTTTCTTCAAGGGATGGAATAAAGTGGCCAGCTCCTGAAAACCCAATCACCTTCATATTGGCATTCTGTGCGGCCCTAACACCTGAGACACTGTCTTCAACAACAATACAATCTTCGATTTGATAACCACATACTGAAGAAGCATGAATAAAAAGGTCTGGTGCGGGTTTAGGATTATCAACTTGTTCTGAGCTGAAAACCTTCTCACCGAAGTAAGAAGTGAGCTTTGTTTTTATAAGAGCTTTTTTCACATACTTTAACGAACTATTTGAAGCTACACACATTTCAAAATTCAATGAAGACAATAGAGTTGATATTCCATCAACTGCAGTGAGATATTTTGAAAGAGCTTCGTCCAACAAGGCATCGCCTTCTTCATCGGCATGAGCTGGCATTTTGGATAAATTCTCGATTACGACTGGTGCGTTACTACCTGTACCAATGAACTTTTCCTTAAATTCAGTTTCAGTCATAACAACCCCATGGGTAGCCCAGTAAGCTGTAAAAACTTGTGTCGCAATAACTTCACTATCAACTAGCGTACCGTCACAATCAAAGATAATTAATTTTTTCACAATTTTCCCATATTTCGTTGAACAAACTTTAAATTTTCTTCATTAAATAATGATGTGATAATACTAGGGGCACTAAATTTAGTTTTATAGAGAAGTGGGGCCCAAGCTCCCCAAAGAACTCCAATTAGTTGATTTGTATTCTTATCTATTAAACATCCACCAGAGTCATTTGGTGCAACTGATACATTGTGCCCTCGATTCTCTTTATTTACAGACTCACCCCAAACAACGATTTGACCTAAGAAAGTTCCATAATTATTTACTCCCTCTAAGCAAGCTCTTTCTTTATTATTCAGGTCGATTCTTCCGCAGGCGTAAAGAGTTCCAACTTCGCCAACTTTTGTACTAATTGATGCAAGTTTTGGAAATACTCCATCAAAGTTATAATGACTAGTTTTTATGATTCCTACATCACTGCGATTGCCATACCAATGTGATTCATATTTAGGATGAGGAATATTTTTAATATGTTTTATATCTAGTTTTTCTCCATTGGAGTTAGTGACTGATTCTATGTCTAACGAAAACCCTTTCCATGTTTTTTTATCGCTGACACAGTGGCCCGCAGTTAAAATGGTATAATTATCAATAAATGTTCCCGAACAAATATGTGACCCATTCTTAAACTGAATTTTAACTACAGGAAAATTAGAAGTAATCTTCTTTGCATTTATTAGAGCAAGTGCATTATTTGAAAATAAACAAAGTAGAACTAAAAAATATTTCACATTACTATCCTTACAACTTTTCAAATTTTAAATATTTTAGAAACTTATCTCTACTTATATCAAATTGATTGCCATAAAATTTCAGATATTCAGAACTCTTTTCAATTAGAACATTTCTGTCTTCATAATCGGGAATAGGAGCTTCTCCATTCACTTTTTTATCAATCAATACAAAATCTAATCCCTTTTCGTATAGTTCTTTAATGTAATTACTTATTTCATCATCAAACAAGAATATGGCCTCATTAGTCTGGTGAAGCATATTTAATAATTGTTTGTGGTCAGTTTTACCATCTCTTATAATTCCAGATAAAAACTTCTTTATCTCTTCAAAAACTTTAAAGCGACGGTCATATAAGTCTAGTTTAAATTTTTGAGAATCTAGTTTGTGTTGCCTTCTTGTAAAGTACAGTGCCCACACTGCCAAAAATGGTGCAAGTAATGCCGATAGAATTTCAATAACCGGTTTCGACTCTTTAATAAGTTCAATCATTATTTAGTGTCCTTAATAAATATCTTTGTTCGACTAGTCGTATCATAAAAACTATACTTGTTTAAGTGATTTCTCTCCTCGTATGCCATGCAAACGCTTGCATACGAAACTCCTGCTGTGTTCTTCAGCACTTATGCAAAAATACCACCTGCCTTCAAAGTCATCGTAATATTTATCCGAACAAATCAAATAAAAGGAGAAGCAATGATTTATCCGTATTGCCGTAGATGTCAGACAAAAAACAACCATGGAAAAAAAACTTGTGGGTCTTGCAGAGTAACAATCGCAGTGGCGAGAGAGTTGAATAACGCCATTAATTTTTGCAAGGGAAACAAAAAGCAAGTCGCTCGTTTCTTAGGTTTTCAAAATAGAAGTAGCTTTTATAGATTAAGCCAAGCTATCCCTGAGGTACATGAAGCATGGGAGGCAATTGAGGGGAAGCCACAGGATGAAGCAAAAAAGATACTTGGGACAAGGGTAATGGATAAAGTAACTCTTACTGAATTTAGAATGTGGAAGAAACTCTTACGATTTTATGATTACCAAATAATGGAAGATGAAAAGCAACGTCAATTTGTTGATTGGTTTCATTCTAACTCAAGTCGAATCACCTTAGCGGAGGCCAAAGGGAAAATAGTAGAAATTGATAGTGATGTTATCAGAATCTAAAGTGTGCTGTTAATTGGACACTGAGTGATTTGGAAAAACAAATAAATCAATAATCTAAATTAGTGCATTTCACTCAAAAACGCTTGGATGTATTTGGTAGAGGCGACTCTCGTTGTTTCAGCATGAGAAGCTGAAAAGTAAAAAGGTTAGAAAATGTATTTTAGTTCGAGGAAAATGTAATTTTACATGAGGAAAATGTAAAAATGTTGCGACGTTCTCAAGATGACAGTGTGTTAAACGGCTAAATATCGACGAGGTATCAATAAGTTAAAATGTTTTTGAAACTCCATTTCTGCCAGTTAAGCATTTTGGGCATCAAGAAACTGCTCCAATATATGTCTTACAAGAGCATTGGCCTTTACCTCATTGTCTTCAGCAAAAGACTCAAGACGTTCCTTGAGCGAACTTGGAAGCCTAATGCTAAGACTGTCATCATTCTCTGCCTTTATTGGAATTGTGTATTTAACAGGTTTAAGTTTCGATAGGTTGCCTTTCTTTTTGGCCATAACTTCCTCTTTGCTCATATAAATTAGTTATAGAGTAGGCCTAATTACGATGTGTTGCAAATGTAGGACACTTTGTACTACAAATGTATTGCTAAGTGTGTTAAAATAGCACCATGAAGGAACAATGCTCAAAGTATGTGGCCTTGTACTGTCGGACTAGTACGAAACATCAAGCAAACGGATTGCAAACTCAAAAAAGACTTCTCAAGAAATACTGTGAATATCACAATATTGAGAACTATAAGATATTTTCTGACTTCAATTACTCAGGAAAGCTAACAAGTAGGCCAGAGCTTGATAAATTGATGGCAGACGTTCGTGAAGAGCGTGTAGCTCAAATAATTACACCCAACCTAAGTCGTATATCACGCTCCTTAAAACAACTTTTAGAGCTTGTTGAAGAGTTTCAATACTATCAAATTGAATTTACCTCTATATCTGAGAACTTTTCTGTGAACAGTTCTTACGGGAGATTAATCATTGCTGTTCTAGGAGCTGTCAGTCAGATGGAACGTGAAATGATTTCGGAGAAAACGAAGCAAGGTCTTGAAAACTGCAAGGCCAAAGGCATTCAACTTGGTCGTAAACGAACTATATCTCATGAGAGCATTATTGCTCTTTCGGTAGAGGGCAACTTATCTGTGAGGGCGATTGCAAAACTCCAAGGATGTAGTCCCTCCTCAGTATCACGAATACTTAAAAAAAATTATGAAGCAAATAATCAGCTCAATGCAGTATCAACTTCTAAGTAAATTATCATAGACTCACCGAGTTGAAACATCCTATAATAAATCCAGTTTAAATTATTAATATGCAGGAGGTCTTTTGGGTCATTCAATAAGAAAAGCATTATCCAAAGAAGCTCATTTTCTATCGGAATTGGCTTTACGCTCAAAAGCCTATTGGGGATATGACAAAACTTTTATTGAAAAGTGCAGGCCCCATATTAAGATTGATGACGACTATATTAAAAGCTGGCCAGTAATAGTTCTTCTGGTTACTGACAAAATAGTAGGCTTTGCATCACTAAAAGTTATATCCGACGAAAAGCGACTTGATAATCTTTGGATTGCTCCTGAACACATTCAATCTGGTTATGGAACTCTGCTTTTCAATGAAGCGGTAATTGAAGCCAAAAAATTGGGATGGGATTATTTTAGATTGGCAGGCGAAGAAAAAAGCATTGGGTTCTATACAAAGAAAGGAGCAAAGCTAATCGGAAAAGTACAATCAAGACTTGGGAAAGATATTTTCCTTCCTCACATGGAGTATAAAATTCAATGAAACATTTTGCTGTTATCTTTAAGACACAAAGAGATTTACCAATTCCCAATGAATATTTAGAAATCAATAAAAAAATGGTTCAATTAGTTACTGAGTATGGAGGATATGTTTCCATTGATTCTGTTATGAATGATACAGGTAAAGGGATTTCTATTTCTTACTGGAAGTCATTGAATGATATAAAAAAGTGGAAAGAGAACATTGAACACCTACAAGCACAAGAATCAGGAAAAACAAAATGGTATGACTACTATAAAGTCGAAGTTTGTGAAATCATAAGAGAGTACGAAGGTGGAGTTAATTTGCCTTCATCGAAAACGTTTAATTATTAATGTAGGTGAAGATGAAAATAACTGGAATAAATCATATAACAATAAACTGCAATGACATTGAAAAAGCCTTCAGCTTCTACAAAAATATCTTAGGTCTAAAACCAATTGTAAAATGGGAAAGAGGTGCATATCTTCTTGCAGGAGATGACTGGTATTGTTTATCACTTAATAAAAACTCGGTAGCAATGAAGGATAAACAACATATAGCTTTTACTGTTAGTGAAGATGATTTTGATGAAATGAAAAAACGACTATTTGATAATGGTGTTTTTGAGTGGACAGAGAATACTAGCGAAGGAAAGTCGTTCTATTTTACAGACATTGATAATAATCAGCTTGAGATTCATGTAGGGACATGGGAATCAAGAATTGAAAGCCTGAAAAGAAAACCTTTCGATGGGGAAATTGAATTTTTTGTATAAAAATATAGTTTCATAATGGGGCCTTTATAAGATGTCCCTATGACGAAGGTTTTTGGAACACCTAAATTGGTCTTAGATAAATAATAAGTGAGAACTGTGAAAAATAAATTTCAAAAATATTTAGATGATGAAGATGAGGATTTCACAATTGTATATTCTCGAAAAGTTACGGAGTTATCAATTCCATCAAAAACGGATGAGATTGAAATTCTTTATCGACTTCATATTATCTCACTCTATTTACACGATGATATGTTTAATGGACTGTGGGCATTATGGAAGAATGGCTACGATAAAAAAATCTATGAAAATATCTATAGTAGTATTCACTCCAAGTTAGATGATTTCGATAGGACAATTTCTTTTATGTTCTACATGGAATCTCTTGTCCGAAAAGAAAGTTATTTTCACTATTTAGAAAATCGAAACCTCCCTATTGATTTTATGAGAGGAAAGATGAACCATAGTTTATGTTTCTTACCGTGTGACTATGATGGAAATCTTGTTAAGGGAGCATCTGACCTTTCTAAAGATATAAACATTGTAAGTTTACGTGAAGGACTTTACAGTGAGGCTTTTGATGGCCTTTTGAGAATGAGGGCCAAACTTGCTGTGCATGAATTATTATTATGCTTTAAACTTCAAGTCGAACCTCTGAAATATCTTCTCTCACATTCACTAGGATATTTAAAAAGTGAATTTCTAAATAAAGAGTTAGACTTAGCTTTTCATAATGTGACTAGAGAAGAAGGCTTAGACCCTAGCTTTGTTCAGTCTGTACTCGATGGGGTTAAGAACTCTAATAAGAAGACAAAAAGACTTCATACCTCACCTCAGCAAGTCTCGGAATTTCAATATTCTTTAGAAGATATAATAGATAAAAATAGTAGAGGAGATACCGTTGATAGTGAAAAAGTTAAAAATATATTTGGATTGTCCTTAGAAGACCTTTCTTTAGAGGGGTTGTCTCGCATCGGTGCAGTTAAGAAATTAACTCCTAAGAAAAAATCTTATGAGATATTGGAGGAGAAACTAGGAATAAATGAAGAGCTAATAAAGAGTTATTGCAATACTATTACTGCAAAAAACAACGAAATAAAAAGTAAATCAAAGATGATAAAACTTCGGGAGAGTAATTCAGTCCTTATGGACTTTGGAGACTTCATCTCCAACTTTTTACATTTGCCTTATGAGTTTGGCTTTGATGTACTTATCTCTGATATTGTAAGAGAAGACTATTTCCTACTTAATAGCTTGTACCACCCATCAATAGGTTTAATACCCGATTGCCTTGTCGAAGCCCTATCTCAATATCAAAATGAATTTAAAATCAATGACTAGCTTTATAAATATCAAATAGATAACGAGATATTTAAAAACCTTTTTCAATATCTGATTACCAACTCGAATTAAATTATATTGTGTAAGTCATGCAAGCGATTGCACGGCTAGGATAATAATTGTGAGAAGGAAATTGTCGATAGAAGGTAGCTACTTTGGATAGAAGTTATCATCTTTCACCACCTTCTTAAATAGATGGTGATATCAGATGGGCAATAACCAAAATAGTTTTTTTCAAGATAGGTCTTCTTCCTACAATAAAGATAGGCTTTTAAAAAAGTGGTGTCAGAATTTAAATAAAATATATCAAAACTCAATCCCTAAGGTTTTCCGAGAGATTTTGGGAATTAAAAAGAAAGTTGATGATGGGCCGACACGCTATTTTAATAAAGCTCCTCTTCCTTTTCTCTATGACTCAAACCTTACTTCATTGGAAAAAGTTTCTCTAATTCATATTTTAGGAATGGTAAACAACTTACCTAAAGGTGCATTCGCATCACAAGAGAGTATGGCGAGTTTGGTCGGTACATCAAAAGGAAACTTTAAAAAAATAATTAGCTCATTAAAGAAAAAGGGTCATCTCGTAACAGTAGAACGAGAGGGGGCCAGAACTCCTTATTACCTTGTTGTTGATATTGATAAAATGTATATGCCTCTTTCAAAAGATATTCCTGCGAGTGGTATGCATTGGGACTTTTGGGTGAAAGCAGGAAGGGAAGGATTAGGGCGTTATTTTAAAGAAAGCCGTCTGTATTTTGAAAAAAACTTTAAGGAGGGGGAATTTAAAACCGTGGGGATGCAAATTCAACCCCCACTAGTGGTCAATAATGAGCCTGACCATGGGTGCGTAAATGGTCTTCTATAAAGAGTTATTCTTATTCAAGAGTTATCTATGGAAGAGTTAGTTATGAAAACTTTAACTGAGTGTTTCAGCGTTGCTGAAAACTCAGCTTTTTCCCTTAAAGAAAATTCCTTAAATTTAAAAAGAAACCAACAAAGGGGAAAAGTTTTAGAGTCAACTCATTGCATTGAGAAAGTTCTTTCTTTGGAAGCTATTTGATGGAAGCGAAGTTATGTTCAAATTCTAAATGCTTAAAAAAAGGACTGCTTCAGGATATAAGTAATTTTCATAAGAAAAGATTAGGATATGATGCTCGTTGCAAAATATGTGTTAATGAGCGAAAGAAATTAAGCCGATTAAAAGACAAGAAGAAGATTTATAAGGAATTTGATATCAGATTGTCGATGCCATCTGAAGAGAGATTTGTGGAGGTATTGGCAACACTAATTGAGTAAGGGGAAATAAGTGGGTAAAAGAGATTATGTAGCCTGTGCGATATACGCAAGAACCTCAGATGAGGACACTAATAAGAAAGAACATAATTCAGGGAAACAGCAAGGTTTCATTTGTGAAAATCTGGTGAAGGGCAGAGAACTAATAAAAGGAATTAAGCATCAAGTTGATTTCATCTTTACTGAAAAGGATGCTGTTAGTGGAGCGACTACTAACAGGAAGGAATATAAAAAATTAGTTAATGCCATTAAAGATAAAAAAGTAGATGTTATTGTTGCGAAAGAAATTTCCAGACTTCATAGGAGCTTAAAAAATTATTGTGAATTGATTGAATTATGTAAGAAACATAATGTTTCAATAATTACTCCTACTTCAGAGTTTATACCTAATGACTCTACTTCTGAACTGATTGCCAATCAATTGGCCATATTCGCCCAATTTGAAAGAGACAATAATATTGTTAGAACAAAATCTTCAATTCGCTCAAGGCAGAAAAACAATGGTGTCATACATGGGGGAAGAATTGTCTTAGGATTTGAAAGAGTTGAAGGAAGAGTTGGAGTTTGGAGGACAATTGATAAAGAAATTAAAATTGTGACTCATTTGATGGAAATATTTTTAGAGTGTGGTAATTATGCACTGGCCAGTAAAAGAGCTAACGAATATGGATATAAAACAAAAACAGGAAATGGCTTTGATAAAGACTCACTTAAAAGGGTTTTAATGAATGAAAAATATATAGGACTTAATCGGGTTTCTCAAGATGACGACGATGAATCTGAAGTGGAATATGGTAAATTACCTTTTGGTGAAGTGGTCTCTAAAGATTTATTTGATAGGGTTCAACTAAAAGCATCTAAAATCTCAGAAATAGAAAGATATTCAAACAAGAAAGGAAAAACCAGAGCATACCCCTTAACTGGTATTTTAAAGCATCAAGATGGTTCGTCTTTCACGGGAGAGTTAGGGGGAAAGGGAAAAATTTATTATTACAATCGAAAAAATAAGTTACGAGTGGACGCATTATCTTTAGAGGATGCTGTTTTAAATTCATTTAAAATTTTTGAGGACAATAAAAAAATGGCCAGCTTTGTTAGAGAATTGGTTAAGAAAAAGAATGAACGCTTGGAGTTAGTGGATGACCAAATTGTTGACATCCAAAAAGAGATTAGTGAGAAGGAAGGGGAAATCAAAGGTTATTTGAAAAACTTAGGAAAACTAGATGCCATTGACGGCAGTGATAGAGTTTTGAAGTTGTTGAGTGACTCGATAGTGGAGTCGGAAGAAACAAAAAATGATTTGAAAAAAATATTGGAAGGGTTGCAGGAAAAAAGAGATGTGGTTAGGTCTGAGTCGCTTGAGTGTAGGCCTTTGGGTGAAATCATGCGGGTGGTTTTTGAGAAATTGAAAAAAGCATCGAATGAAGTGAAGAAAGGGATATTAAAAAATTTGTGTAAAGAGATAAGGATTTTAAAAGGAAATAAGGTTGAAATTGTTTGGTTACCAGAGGTCTGTGGTTCAGGAGGACAGTTTCCTGATTTAAGGAGTAAATGGGGTGGCCGACCGGGCTCGAACCGGCGACAACCAGAATCACAATCTGGCGCTCTACCAACTGAACTACGGCCACCATAAACTTCAGTGGGATTATTTATAAATGACTTAGGTGCACTCGTCAATGAAATTGAGGAGATGAGAAATGATTACTTGGTGTGTTAAAGAGATTTTTTTTGACGAGTGGCAGGATTTCCGAGTAAAATTTTAGTGTTTACTACAGAATCATACAATCCAAGGAAAGGTGTTATGAATCGATTTAAGTCGTTAATTTCTTTAAGTGCAGTTTTATTATCTGGTTCAGCGTTCTCATACGGGACAGGAACAGTCTCTTACCCTTTAATGCCAGAAAAGCGCTTGGTGTCAACTGAGTTCATTGGGATTACTTCAACAGGTGGCGGAATTGGTCTACAGGGTCGATATACTCAAAAGATAAATTCAAGAACAGTTGTAGATGGTGGTCTTGGTATCGGCGGTGGAGAGCGTGATAGTCGTTTCTTTATTGGTGCTGATTACGAGATCATTCCTGATTATATGAAGCAACCGAAAGTTAGCTTAAAGTTAAACTTAGAAAATGCAAAAGAGTTTGATGTAAGAAGAAATATTCTTTCACTAGCTCCTACAGTTTCAAAAGGTTTTAGCTTTTGGGGAAATGAAGCTTACCCATTTGTTTCACTTCCAATTGGTATCAGCTTAGATAGTGATTCAAAAACTTATGAGTCAGTTGTTAATTTAAGTTCAGGTATTACAGGTCACCTTCCATTTGAAGGTTACAGACATCTTGTTGCAACAGCAGAAGCAACAATTGGTGTGAAAGATAGTTACACTGGGGTTTTCCTAGGTGTGTCTTATCCTTTAAATTAATTTTTTATAATGAATAATAAAAGGCCTAAGTTAATTTTCTCAGACTTCGATGGTACATTGACTCTGGGGGATGAACTTGGGCCTTCTTTTTTTACCTTTCTAGAACTCGTTAAAAAACATGATATCCCACTAGTGATAGTCACAGGCCGTTCAAAGTCATGGGGCCATTTCTTTATGACTCATATTTCGCAAATTAAATATGTGATTAGTGAAAATGGAGCTGTTTTAACTGAGAGAGGTGAGCATGATCTTAAAGATACATTATATATTGATGAGAAGCATGTTAAGAAGATTGAATCTTTCACTGAGTATTTAAAAATAGAGTATCCAGATGTTCCTTTGACTGCTGATAGTTGGGGAAGACATGTGGATCGAGCGTTTGACCTAGATGTCCTTGCTTTAAAAGAAGGTCTCAAAGAAGAAATTGAAAAATGTATGGATAGTCATGGGATTTTTTATTCAACTTCTAGTGTTCATCTTAATTTTTGGAGTGGTGATATTTCAAAGTCCAATGCTTGTCATCGAATCTTAAAAGATAAGTTTACTGGGACTGGAGTGGAAGATTGTCTCTTCTTTGGAGATAGTCTCAATGATGAATCCATGTTTGGAGATTTTCCATCAGTCGGTGTGAGTAATATTTCGAAAGTCATTGATAAGTTAAAAACAAAACCGGATGTCATTCTTATGGGAAAAGAAAACCGCGGACCTTTAGGTGTGATCAATCATTTAATAAGTGTCTTAAAATAATCTTCAATTAAATCATCACATTGCTTTTGAAAATCATCCATATTGAGAGTCATTTTGTCGATCAACCAATTTTTTAAATCATGAGGTATAGGAGAAGATTGGGTTCTTCTTTCACCTTTATAAGGAAAGTTTAAAGCAATAGCGTGAAGAGCGTGTCGACTAATTTCCATGAGATCATGATCTTCAGGGGTAGTTAAGTTGTCTTTGAATCTTTGAAAAAGTGGATAGCCACCAAGATATTGTTTGTCGCCCACAAGAGGAAAGCCATGGACTTGAGCATGCTTTCTAATTTGATGCTGTCTTCCTGTTTGAGGAAAGGCCAAACCAGTAACGTAGCCATTTTCTTGATGAAGTATTTTAAAGTGAGTAAAAGCTCTCTTACCTTCAGTTGAATCTTTAGGGTGAGCATTGATATAAACTCGCATTCGTCCTTCACCACCACCATCAAGTCTTTCATGGGCATCAATGGTTAACTCGCCTTTGAATTCTTCATTAATTTTTCCAATAAAGAAGTAACATTTCTTTACTTGATCTTCTACAAAAGCAACAGTTAACTTATTTGAAGCCGCTGGGTTTTTTCCTAAGAGTAAAACTCCTGAAGTTTCACGATCAAGGCGGTGGACACTATGAACAGTTTTTTGATTAAGGGTTTCTAAGTAGACAGTGGCACAGTAAAAGAGATGCTTACCTGTTGGGTGAGTGGCCATATAAGGTGGCTTAGAAAGAATGTAGATATCTTCATCTTCGTATAGAATTTCAGGCTCTTCTACAAACTTAATTTTTTCACCACGCCAGTATTCGTCTTCGTGAATGGTTTTATGAATGGTGAGTTCTACAGTATCGCCATATTGAACCTTGGTGTTTGGGCGATGCTTACCGGGTCTCCCTAAAATAAGGGCATGACCATCTTTGATCTTTTCTTTAATTTGCTCACGAGAAAAACTAGTCATATAGATGAGCAAAAACTGATCAAGCCTCATGCGATCATGTGCCTCTTCAACTGAATAGGTGGCAATATAGCGATCAGGCCTAAATGTTTTACTAATTGTGCTCACGTGAAAACCTAAGGTTTGTTACTAGTACTTTTCTTTAATAACAAACTTCATAACAGAAATCGCACCATTTTGACTATAACCAAATTTGTTGATTAAGTTATCGACAATGGTTTGAATTTGTTGCTTGTTCTCTTGGGAGAGTGGAGTACTCATCTTCTTTTTTGAATCATCAAGTTCTGCTTCAAAGAAAACTAAATTTCTAGCAACAACTTGAAGAACTTTCTTTTGCTCATTTCTAAATGATTCTTGCAAGCGATCCGAGAGATTTGGAAAGACTTTCGTGTAATTAAGATCTTGCCCAGGATTATCTAATGAGTAGGCACCAAGTTTGGAAAGAAGGTGTCCTCTAAAAACATCTGCCGATTCTTTTAGATTGATATTATTTTCAAATTCTTCAATAAAGTAAGAATCACTTTCTTCATACTTTCCTGTGATTTGATTTTTAACTTTTTCTTTCTTGATATAAGCGGTGACATTTTCAATATAACGACGAATATATTTTTCATAACTTCTATCATCGACCATGCCTAATGAGTCACGCACTTCTTTATCAGCAATTTTTAAACAATAGTCTTTGATAAGAGCAACAAAGCGAGCAGGGTGGTGATAATCTGCTTGGGGAGTCATATTAAGAAAGTCATATTCATTTTTCTTGGTAATTAACTTTTGAAGATAGTCGACAATCTCTAAGAAGGTCACAGTCTTGTGACGAGAACTCAGTTTATAGATGATATTTTTCATATCTCTTGGAGAGATCCCAAATTTACCTTCGTATAAATTATCCCCTTCAAACTCATTGAGAAGTTCATTCTTGTTTTGTTTAAGGATTTGTCTTCCTTCAGAATCGAGTCTATCAGGAATTGTTGTCCCACTAATAAAGAGAGCTTTATCCATTGGATTTAGATTTGTAGCAATATTAGCAAGCTTTTTATCACTGTAGTTTTTAACTTGAGGAGCACGTAACCTTGTCATGACGGCAAAAAGACAAAGAGCAGAAAGAGCATGAGGCTCATAGGTATTTCTATCAGATAGTCCTACGATTTGATTCTTATAAATTTTTTCTTCCTCTACGTAATTAAGAAGATAAGGAACTTTTACAAAATTAAATCTTCCTTTAAAACTATTAAAGTCAGGGTGTTGCTTAAACGCAGCTAAATGAACTTCATTAGATGTTCCAATAAAGAAAATATCAAGCTCCGTAAGAATCCCATGGAGGTTTACATTCTTAGTTTCCATGGTCATAAGTAAATATTTATAAGCATCAAGTGGTCTCTTTAAGAGATCTGAGTATTCTAAGATTCCTCTGTTTGCTAAGACTGCTTCCCCTTTCAGTGAAAAAAGATTCAATGATTGTAGACTAGGAGGAAGACTACCAAGTCTCTTATCCATAGTAATTTGTTGCATTTGAGCATCAACATGAACTTGCGGTTCAACAGTAACAGCACCTGTAGAGTAACGTTTACTAATTCTAAAGCGCTCTACGCGAATATATTTTAAAACATCTAGGTGTCGTCCTTTATGATTTTTTAAAAGAGCATCGTAAATCATACGATTTCTTTTTGATAAGTCGCCGTTGTAGAGCCAAGATTTTCTTACTCCATCTAAAACTTCCGGAAAGTCAGCAAGGGCCTCATCGATAATTTCTCTTCTGGCTTCAAGAGGAATGAGAAGAACGGGATGATCTTTTAATTCCGAATTTAAAATAGCTGAAATATCCTTGTCTTCAAGGTAAGCAAATGAGTTTAAATCACTTTTTACGGTCTCATTTGAAAAACCAAGACCACCTTTTACAAAGTTATCAATGGGAAAGATCCAGCTAAAAGTATATAGAGCACCGTCATCTAATTCACTATAGTCCTCAGTACCTTTCATTAATTTTCTAACAAGGGAACTTTTTGAACTGCCGTTAGGTCCAACAAATAAAATAAATTTATTATTAAATCCTTCTTCTTGAAAGTTTCTTAAATTTTGAACTAAGCTTTCTTGAACTTTATTTTGTCCAAAGACCGCAGGAGAGTCGTTATGTTCCTGTTGAAAAACTTTATAAGTGCCATCCTCAGATTTTCCGTAATGTTGAATCATATCTGTGAGGTATTGAAATGTCGGACGTAATTCACGGCGTGGATGCTCTTTCAGAATCTCAGTATAATCTTGAAAGGAGAGGATCTCGTTCTTTTGGGTACTTTCTTCACCTGCTTTTTCAATCCAATCTAACATATATAGCTCCTTAAGCTTTTTTTCATTCTTTTGTTTCAAAAGACGTGTTGTCTCCTCTATAATTTTAATATGTTCCGCTATCTTTTGCATTAGGATGAGACATTTGCCGATAAAGAAAAGTCACATTGTCATACTTTTTTTGTTGATCACAATTTTTGGTCTGATATTGATCAAATATCGAGGCCAAACTGTCCCTAATATCCAAAAAGAAGTGAGTTTTGAAGCAAAACTTGAGGAGATTAGTAAAGTATGGATTCTTGGAATTGACGCTCTTTCAGCAGAAGAAATTAAGAAATGTAGCGATAACTCTATTTCAAAAATCTTTTATCAATGTAATCCTGAATTTATTAGCTGCGTCTTTGAACAAAGAAAAGAAGAAGGAGCAGTTGTTAATTTTCAAAAAGAAAATAAGAAATATAAAATTTACTCGAAAGCTTATGAGGAGAAGGGCTCTTGGCCCGGTTATTCTCTTTGGGGAGAAATCATCCTTGGTCAAGAAAGTAAAAAAAATAAGGAAAAGAAAGAGTTTCTACTAACAGATGAATGTCGCTCCCTGTATCTTCCACAAAGAGTTTATCAGTATGGGCAATCAACATTAAAAAATAAATGGACATGGGATAATATTGATCGACATATTTTTATCGATAAGCATGTGGTTACAAATCGCGATATAAATGAATGGATCGAACAAACAAAGGTGAATTCAACAGAAGAAATTCTCTTCAATAAAGAGTCTCCTCACTTACCAGCAGAGTTTTTAAAAGCAGATCAAATGGAAGCTTTTTGTCGTTATCGGGGTAAGAAAGTTCTTCAGACCCAATACTTTGATGCAATCTCATACTTACCTTTTGAGATGGATAAAGATAGGCAAGCACAGGTTTTTCAATCCATCGTTCCATGGTCTAGAAAAGAACAATCAATTTTCAAAGTTTGGGATAAGCTAAAGCGAGAGATTAGTGATAAAAGTAAAGATTTCGAAAGAGTTGCTTGTTCTAAGACAGTATCAAATGAATGTTTACTAGGAGAAAAAGAAAATGCTCACTTTAGAGCTCCGTCTTGGTCAGGGCATTTTATGGTAATGGGCGGATATTTAGAGTATATAAAAAATAATATTCACCCCCGACGTAATTTAAAAGCTAGCTCTCAGTTTTTTAAAAGAACAAGTCCTTGGTTTCGATTGGGAGAGAGGGCCTACTGGGACGGTGATGGTTTTTCTTATCGAAACTTTAACTGGAAAGGGGAAGACCCTTTAAGAGAATATAAAAGTTTTGGTGTCACTTTTCGTTGTATGAAGGAGCAATATACTTATGAAGCTCTTTAGTATAATTTTTAGTCTTTATTTTTTCTTCTCGGTCTCTATTCTTGCCAATATGAACGAGTTTAAAAAAGAAGTGTTGAATTCCATTTCAACCATTACCTCTTTGTCTAAATTAAAAATACTAGAAAAAAGTAATCCTCTTATTATTCCCTATACATGGACTCCTATTCTTGAAGGAAGAACTGAAATCGCAAATAAGAAGAAAAGCTATATTTGTTTGATGTATTACTTTAATAAAGATGAGAATAAAGAAAGCCTCGCTCTCTATAGTCATAGTATTGCAAAGAAATGCACCCAATTAAATGAGAAAGATTTCAGTGTTAAAGTGACAGACTTAAATCAAGTTCAATTTAAGGTGATAGAACAAGAAAATACAATCGATCTCTCTTTTTTAAAAAATAAAGAATTACAATTATTAAGAATTCCATTTTACAACCTTCCTTTAGATCTTTGGAGTAAGAAGAATTTCTTTGATTCAGAGGTGCTTTCTAGCCAAACTATGAAAAGAAAGTATCCAGGTATTTTCGTACTACCATCAGGGGTTTCTCTAAGACCCGATACTCTCTATGGTGAGCTTGATGATCTTTACTCAAAAGGTAAAACAAAAGTGTGTCACGACTTTAATTCTAAATGTGAAGAGACAATTGCCTTTGAGTGTGGTCAATGTCGATATGGTTGGTTTTCAACCATTGGTAGAGGTTGTGAAAACGGAACACGAAAATACTGTGGTGTTGATCGCTGTGGTAACAAGGGAGAACCTGCTTGCCCTCGAGGATTTATTCATAAAAGATCTGAATCTAAAGAACAAGTATGTAGTGAAAAGTCGCAAAATGCTTTTTGTAAAACAGGACTGCAGCTATTTTGTAATGAACAGAAAGTATTAGTTTGCCTCTAGAGCTTCTTTTGTTGTTTGTGCGGATACATCATGACCAAGAAATTTAGCGCTCACCATTTGATAATTCGTTTTTTGGAAAAACTCTTCGCGACGATTGACGATGCTATGATTTTCTTTTTCGATGTAGCAATCCCATGTTCCAATAAATTGAAGAGTACAGGTTTTAATGAGAGGAAAGAGAATTGTTTTGCTAGGAATGATTTCTTTATTTTTCTTATCAATAAATAAACCCATCAAACCAATATTGCCACCTCGTGGAAAACCGCCGAGGATAGGAATCTTGCCGATGAAACCACTTGTATGTTGTGGGCCTGTACTAATAATCGCGTGGACAGATTTTGGTGGGAGGCGATCGATAAACTTTTTCAAAGGATCATTCTTTGGGCACTTAAGTTGATTATTTTCCCAGTCTGAACCCATTCGAATAACTTTGTGACTCTTCCCCTTGCACATGGTCTTTAAGTGATTCATGAGGATGATTACATCAACACCTTTTCGATTAAGAGAATTTCTATTCTTCATAAAAGCAAGAATAGGGTCTTGAAAGTAAACACCCTTAATCTTTTTTCGAATTTCTGAATTAGTAGAACTAAATTCTGTGATCCCAAGAACGCCAACTTTAATATTGTTTATTTTCTTAATAAAGTAGGGCTTTATTCCTTCTCTTTCTAAAAACTTATTCTCTTTAATTTCAAAAATATTTGAACCTAAATAGGTAGTATTCTTAAGTGTAGAGTCTTTAAAATCATTTTTTTGATAATGAAGAATCTCTGTCTCAGTAAAGTTAATCACATCATAATCTTGATAATCGTAGAATTGCTCAATTTTATTTCGGTGGGCCTTTGGAAGTTTGTGAGAAAAGATATCTCCAGTATCAAGAAGGAGTTTATTGTCTCCAAATCTCTTATTTAAAATTTTAATATAACCAGAAAGGTTTTTAACTCCACCATACTCGATAAAAGGTGGAAGTTTATTTAGGCTCTTTTTTTGTCGATCAAAGGGAACTTCTGTAATAAGGGGACTCACTCTACCATTGAGGCCAAAGGTTGCGGCAATCGGAATGAAGTTATGATCATCCTCGACTTTAATTTGATTCCAATGAGGAAGGCTTTCGAAGTAGCGAACACTATTCTCTTGATCACAAGAGAATAGAAGTCCCAATAAAATTATTAGGACGAGATTAAAAACTTTTGATTTTAGAAAGCTTCTCATAGGCTGCTATCATAGCATCACCTATAGTTTCATACCACTCTAATGGCGAGCACAAACCTAGACTTATCCTTACTACACCTCGACCAACATCGTCGGTTACTCCCATAGATTTTAAAACTTTAGAAGTGGAAGGTTCGTTGTCGCTACAAGCTGAAGAAGTTGTCACAAAGATACCTTGTGACTCGAGCTCGATCTGTACGGCTTGTCCATGGATTCCGGGTAGCGAAATATAGGTTGTGCTTGCTACTCGTGGAGCATCTTTTGAGATAACAACGGCCTCAGGAAAACTCTTAAGAAGCCGTGCTTCAAACTTATCTCTGGCCTCTCTTAAATTGTGAAGTTTTTCTGACATTTTTTGAAAGTATGTTAAACCAACTGCAATGGTTTCATTTCCTAAATAATTTTGTGTCCCACCACGTAGGTCCTTCTCTTGACCGCCGCCAATAATAAGTGGTTTTAGTTTGGTAACATCTTTGGCCATAATAAGACCACTACCTGTTAAGGCCCCTAATTTGTGGCCACTAAGAAAAGCAAAGTCGGCACCAGATTCTTTAAAGCTAAAAGGCTCTTTTCCAATGATCTGTGTTGTATCACAGATAAATGGAATATTATCATCAGCACATAATGCTGAAATTTCTTTAAAAGGTTGAATGGCTCCCGTTTCATTATTGGCGGCCATAACGGTAATGGTCGCAATACGCGAGCCGTATTCTTTTACCCATCCCTTTAATGTTTCTAAATCAATAACTCCATTTTCTAATGTTGGAATAATCATTAGCTGAAGGTTTCTTTTGTGTGCCCAATGCTTACAAACTTTAACCACGGCCGAATGTTCAATTCCAGAAGTGATAATGATTTGATCTTCTTTGGCGTCAGTTAAAATAGAATAGAAGACATGGCTGATTCCCTCTGTGGAGCCAGAGTTGAAGATAATATTTTTTGGTAAACATCCTAAAAGTTTTGCACTTACCGCTCTAGCATTTTCCAATCCCATTAAAGTTTTTTGGCCTAATTGGTGAATAGAATTTGGATTAGCAAAAGGCCCTGTCTCGAGACGATTGATTAAATATTCTTTGACGTCGGCACAGATGGGAGCACTTCCGTTGTAATCAGCATAGATCATGAGATTATCCTTTTATTTAATAGACAACATTCTCTCTAAAGCTACTTTAGAGGATTGTGCTGTTTTCTTATCAACTTTAATAATATTTATAGGTTTATTTTCCTTAATCGCTTTGAAGCTGGCAAGTAGCCATCTTGGTCTCACTCGATACATTGTGGTACATAAACACTGATAAGGAGAGAGTGAGAAAATTTCTTTATCAGGATATTTTTGTGCCAGTCTATTAACTAAATTAATTTCAGTTCCCACTGCCCACTTTGAACCAGCAGGAGAGGCATCAATTTTATTGCTAATGTAACTAGTAGATCCTGAATCATGAGCGGCTTGCACTGTTTCGAAGTTACATTCAGGGTGTACGATGACTTTAACATCAGGGCGATTCTTTTTTAGGTCTTCCACTTGTGAAGCAGTGAAGCCTTGATGAACTGAGCAGTAGCCATACCATAGAATAACTTTTGCTTTATTAATTTGTTCAGGAGTCAATCCTCCACGATACATATTCGGGTTATAGACCACCATTTCATCGAGTGAAATTCCCATATCAAAACATGTATTTCTTCCTAAGTGTTGATCAGGAAAAAATAAAAGTTTTTCACCTTCTTTAAAGGCCCATGAAATAATTTCTTTTGCATTTGAACTGGTACATATACTTCCGCCATTATCACCAACGAAGGATTTTAATGTGGCGGCACAATTGATGTATGTAATTGGTATTATTTTTTCACTGGTACTTGAGAGCATATATTCCCAAGCTTGATCGATATCGTCTCTGTTGGCCATGTCGGCCATGGAGCAACCGGCACGCAGATCAGGAAGAATAACTTGTTGATCATCTTTGGTTAAGATATCTGCCGTTTCTGCCATAAAGTGAACACCGCAAAACATAATGTAGGGCTTATCAAGTTTGGAAGCATCTCTTGCTAGTTGCAAACTATCACCGGTGTGATCTGCAAACTGAATAACATCATCTTGTTGATAGTGATGCCCAAGGACAACGACTTTGTCTTTTAATTCTTCTTTTATTTTGTGAAGTTCAACAAGTACTTGTTCATCACTCAATTCATTTTCAGGAATTGGGGCAAGAGGACTTTCATGTTGGTCGTGCAGATTTAGCATTTTTTATTTTACAGTTTCGTAACCAGCTTCGTTCCAAGCAAGAATTCCACCTTCAAGATTAAAAAGATTTTCAAAGCCTTCACCCATTAAATAAGTTGCAGCAGTCAGTGATCTTTTTCCACTTCTACACTGACAAACAACGACCTTTGTCGGATCTGTAAGCTTCTTTGCTTGCTCTTCAAAAGTACTTAATGGAAGAAATTGTGCTTGTTCAATGTGACCTTCGTCCCATTCTTTTTGTTCACGAACATCAATAAGAATAATGTCTTCTTTGTTTTGAATTTTTTCATGTAACTCTTGAACAGTCATTGAACCAATCATAGAAATCTCCCGTAAATTTTTAATAACCCTTTATCGCAAGAAATGATCAATGCTGTCATGGCACTGCGGTCTGAAAAGATAAAATAACTCACTGGGCCAACATAAAGAAAAAATATCGGATATATTTTGACGAAGTGTTCAATGATTCTCTACAATTTTTAATAGGTTAATAAACTTCTCCATCACGGAAGAGATGTTCCTCGACGAAAGATCGGGAACTTAAGGAGGGTCCATGGAAGTCATCACTATTGCCAATAATAAGGGTGGTGTAGGCAAAACAACTAACGCGTATCAGCTAGTTTGCCACCTTGCCAACAAAGGTAAAAAGGTTCTTGTAATCGATCTCGATTCACAAGCAAACCTCAGTTCAACATTCGGAGTTCAGATTCAAAGAACGCTCATTCCTGAGTGGCTCATTGGAGATGTGGAGCTTGAAGACGTTTTGGTTAACGCCGAAGGCGAGCAAGAACTCTACGACAATATCTCAGTCATTCCTTCAAGTCGTCATCTAGCGAACTTAAGTAAGTTACTTATTTTAAGCGAGCAAGAGATTAGAAGAAATGCGGGAAGAAAAGAAAGGCTGCTTAAGAAAAGATTAAGTGAAGCAGAAGATTTTTATGACTATGTTGTTATTGATACACCACCAATGTTGGGTGATGAATTAATTATGGCACTAGTTGCTTCAACAAGAATTTTAATTCCTACTCAAGCTCAAGATTTTAGTATCGATGGTCTAGAAGAATTAATGGATACATTTGAAATTATCCGTGAAACTGAAAACCCAGAGTTAGAGTTCGCAATTATTCCTTCAATGGTTAATAAGAGAAGAAGAATTGAAAAGCAAAGATTGGAAGAACTCTCTCAATCATTTCAAATCACTCCACCTGTTAGAAACTTGGTTCAGATGCAAGAGAGTATCTCTATGAAAACACCAATTTTCTTAATGAGTAAAAAATCAGAAGGAATGAAAGATTATGCGGCCCTTTGGGAAGCCTTAAGTCTTTAATTGTGAATTGAAAGGAAGGAATTAGTTATGGCAAAGAAATCATTTGCACCAAGACAATCTAAGAAGTCTAGAAAGACTATTGATTACTCTTCAAAGCTTAAGAAAGATTTTCTAGAAATTTCTAATGAAAAACTTTTAGAAGGTGCTCGACTTGAAGAGGTTAAGCTAAAAGACATTATCGTTAAGGATCAGGTTCGAACTAAGTTTAATGATTCGAGTATCAGAGAACTTGCCAATAATATAAAAGTGAATGGCTTGATCCAGCCACTTGTTTTACATGCAGATGGAAACGGAAGATATGTTCTAATCTGTGGTGAGAGAAGATTTAGAGCGATGAGCTCTGTTGAGTTAGAGAAGTGCCCTTGTTTTATTTTGGACGAAAAAACTCCAGAAGAATTAATGGCCATTCAGTTTTCAGAAAACTCAAGTAGGGAAGCCCTTCATTATATAGATAAGGCCGATGGTATTCTTAGTTATCAAAAAGCTACTAAGTCTAGTGAGAGAAAAATCACAGCAGCTCTAGGTATTTCTAAATCAGAAGTTCATAGAAGTTTGATGATTGCCAAAATGCCAAAGAAGTTTAAAGAAGCAGCAAAGCTTTATAATATTGAAAAATATGTTTTGCTTGAACTTGATGCTTTAGAGAAAGGTCCTTTTAAAAGAAAGGTTGAAAAAAAGGTTCTTGGTGGCGAGGTCACAAAAAGGGCCCAACTTAAGAAACTGATTAATCAAGGCTCTGTTGTTGCCGCCAAAAAAGGTGTTGTTAAGGCTAAGAAGAAGGCATCTCTTCCTCATGGATTAACGGCCAATGCCTTTCTAAAGATTATGCAAAATAAGTCTAAGAATATGGATTTGGATAAGGAAACTCTTAGTCAAATCAAGGCTTTAGTTGAGGAAACTAAGCAAGTACTCGATAACTAGCTGATTTTACGCACTGTATAGGGGGCACATTCGTGCCCTTTTTTAATATTTCCTAACTTCCTTGAATTTCGTTGTTATAGGCATAGAATAGATAAGAAAGCCGTGTAAATGTTTCTCAAGCGGTGTTGCGTGGTGCGTTAATTTGGTATGACTATTGCAACATATACCGTGAGATAACATAAAATTCCGTAGATGGGAGATTTAACATGGTAAGTATATGGCAAAATTTTAGACAGGTATGTAAAAAGTTAACAATAGTTAGCTGTGCATCTCTGTTTGCTGTTTTTTCAGTATCTGCACAAGGTATTGAATCAGATGGTGACATACTTCACGGATTAAACCCGTATCATAAGCCAATGTTTAGAGCACCAGGTTCTTTCATACCAACTGATGAAGTAATAAGAGCACCTAAGAAAGATAAAATTTGGCTTCAACAAATTCTAGTTGAAGACGATGCTGGTGTACTTGATTCCATAAGAAATGATTTCGCTACATGGGAAAGCACAGAAGAGTATGCACGTCTTTGGAATATCGAGTCTGTTAAAACATATCAAACTCCAGATCGTGGTCAGAAGAAAGCTCACCTTTCAAAGAGACTTTTAAAATATGCTGATAAGAGGCTTTCAGGTGAAATTAAGAAGGCCGATGAAGGCTCAACTCTACATAGAGTTGGTCAATTAGAAAAAGCGCTTAAGCCTAACGTTGAGGCTCAGATCTCAAAAAGAATTAGAATTAAGGTTAAGGCAAGAGTTCTTCAGGCAAAGGCCATCGTTAGAGTTGATAACCCATGGGTAGAATCAAATACAGAAATTAACGCGAAGGGCGATGTTCAAATGAACTTCAAAAAAGACTTTGATAAGGTTGGCGTAGATACAAACCTACAATACCAAGTTAATGAAGGTAGTTATGTTGCTTGGGTAGACAAAAAACTAATCGAAAATTGGGTTGGAAGAGTTAGTTCATCGCAAAGCGATAAAGAAGCTATCTTTACTTCTAACGCAGACAAAACAGTTCAATTACTTTTTAATAAAAGTTTCTAAATAGCTCTGTTATTAATCCGCAAATTTAGGTAAATTATCAGCATTAATATTTTACCTAATGTCGGCGGAGTTATGTATGAGCCTCTTTGAAAGTCCTTTATTTCAAGATTCGTTTAATCAGTTAGAGTTAGCTGGTAGTATCGGTGGTCTTGATCCAAATATTGTAGAACGTCTTAAGTATCCAAAACGTGCTTTGCAAGTTGCAGTTCCTATTCGACTAGACGATGGAACCGTAAAAACTTTTCAAGGCTTTCGTGTTCAGCACAATATGACTTTAGGACCTGGTAAAGGGGGAATTCGTTTTCACCCTAACGTTGATCTTTCTGAAACTGCGGCTCTTGCTATGCTGATGACTTTTAAGTGTGCATTAGTTGGTCTCCCACTTGGTGGAGCAAAAGGTGGTATTCAAGTTGATCCAGGTGATCTTTCTAGACAAGAGCTACAATCATTAACAAGAAGATTTGCAACAGAGATCAGTATGCTTATTGGTCCTAATATTGATGTGCCTGCACCAGATATTGGAACCAATGGACAAACCATGGCCTGGTTTATGGATACATATTCTCAGTTAAAAGGTTACACCGTTCCAGGTGTTGTTACAGGTAAGCCTATTGCTGTTGGTGGTTCTCTCGGAAGAGCCGAATCAACTGGTAAAGGTGTTGCTTACTGTGTGAACTTTGCTTCAACAGTAACTGGAATTCCAATTGATACTTCAACTAGAGTTGCCATCCACGGATTTGGTAAGGTTGGTATTCCGGCGGCTGAAGATCTTTCAGCTCAAGGTGCAAAGATTGTTGCCATTGGAGATGTTAGTGGAGCAGTTTTCTGTGGAGACGGAATTGATGTTAAGGAAGCAGTAAGATATGTCTATGCTCATGGCTCTGTTAAAGGAATGCCAGGAACAGAAGCGATTACCAATGAAGAGCTTTTATCTTTAGAAGTAGAAGTTCTTATTCCTGCAGCTATTGATGGAATTATTACTGAAAAAAATATGAAAAATGTTAAGGCAAAAATCATTGCTGAAGGTGCCAACGGTCCTATTACAAAAGAGGCCATAGAATACTTAGCAGGAAATGGAGCATTCATTATTCCTGATATTCTATGTAATGCTGGTGGTGTTATTGTTTCATACTTTGAGTGGGTTCAAGGACTTCAAAACTTTTTCTGGGACCTTGATCAAATTAATAAGAAACTTCATGATATACTTAAAGAGTCATTTGATAGAGTTGTACTTTGTTCGAATGAATTTAATGTGGACATGAAGAAAGCGGCTTTTATTGGCGCTCTTCAAAGACTAGACAAGGCGATGAGACTAAGAGGTCTTTTCCCTGCATAGGGTTTGATGAAAAACATTTTATTAATATTATTATTAGTTTTCATAGACGGTGCTTGGGCGAAAATGCTTAAGCATCAAATTTCTGGTCGTCAAAGATCTCTCTTTTCTTATCAACATGTTTGCCGCGATAGTGGCGTAAAACATCTTCCATTAATTTCTGTTGCAAGCACATTCGAACTTGATTGCATGGGCACAACAGTTAATGTTCAAGAGTTTTGTCAGAAAAAATTCAAAAATGATAAAACCTTCTTAAGAGGCTTTATCTCAAAGGCAATGGAAGAAGTTGTTTGTGAAAAAGGTGAGGCTTTAGAAATTGCATTGGCCTGTGATAAAGAGCATCTCAGTTATTGCCGAGATCCAAAGCTAGGGTGTGCTAATTTAAAAAATATTTTTGCTTTTAATTTAGAAGTTGGCCTTGTTTCACTTGTGGAAAAAGATGTTGATAATACTTTAAACTGTATTTTTCAAACAAAAAGTTCTGTTAAAGAAAATGACTTTTCTATTGATGAAATGCTGAAACTTTAATAAGCACTTTTTTATTTCTTTTTATTTAATACTAATATTTCCAATTCATTAAGAATCTTCAATAGTAATGAGTTTGCTACATAACTCAGCATGCACACTAAGATAGTTTCCTATATTCCTTGTAAAAAAAATGACTACTATGTTGAAATATTTGGCTATTGTTCCAAGTCTGTTCCCAGTTTAGAGATTGTGGGGCTCGGACAAGCGGGAAGGGTTATCAAAGAGAAATTTATATTCTTATCTCGCGAGAAGGGATTAAAATTTCCGTTAAAGCGATTTAAATTATGTGTTGATTTACCGGAAGAGGACCTAAAGGTCATTAATAAAGAAGGGGACCTTTCATGGTTAGAACTGCCAATGCTTCTTGTTTTTTGGAGTCTAACTGAAAATTTACCGATACAGAAACTTGATGATTGCTTTTCATCAGGGAGAGTTAGTTTAAGTGGTGGCATTACTGAAAATAAAAGTATTAACTACGAAGAAGAAAAACTACAGAAAATGGGAATTAGAAAATACATAGGCCTCGATGACGAAGCCTTTGAAGATCTTTTTAACATTAATATTTTTGAACTATTAAAAGAGTTACGAGTAAATGGTACCTAGATAGAAAGGGCCTTCACAAGATCTACTGTTTGTGGAAGGTACTCATCTCTTTTTTCAAGACATTCATTTAGAGGCACGGGTGTAACTTCACCACTAACAAAAGCTGTCACAAAAGCTTTGTTGCCATTAAGAAGTTCATTGACGGCCACAAAGCCCATTCTGCTAGCAATAAACCGATCAAGAGAAGAAGGATTTCCGCCTCTTTGAATATGCCCAAGGATACAAACATGAGCATCAATATCATGTGTTTCTTTTAGGTTTTCCTGAATTTTATAACTGAGGCCTGGGACTTTCCCTTCAGCACAGATAATAATGGAGCTATTCTTACCACGAACAATTCCTCTTTGGATGTCAGAAGCAATTTGTCCATAAGCAATATTATCACTAGGAACAACTACATTTTCTGCGCCTGTACAAACACCAACGTGAAGAGCAATAGCAGCTGAGCTTCGACCCATAACTTCAACAATAAAGGTTCTTGCGTGAGAAGAGGCAGTATCTCTAATCTTATCCACAGCTTCAACGGCAGTTTGAACGGCAGTATCAAAACCAATTGTATAATTTGTTCCGGTTATATCGTTATCAATAGTCCCTGGGAGTGCAGCGATTGGAATACCATGCTCTTCATGAAGAGCATGAGCTCCATTAAAAGATCCATTACCACCGATAACGGCTAAGGCATCTATTTTTTTACGAGCTAAAATATGGGAAGCTTCTTTTCTTATATCAGCTTCATGAAATTCAGGACAACGACTTGTTTGAAGAATTGTTCCACCATGTTGAAGAATATTTCCAACAGAGCTTTCATCCATTTTTATAATATCACCCTCAAGAAGACCGGCGTATCCTCTGCGGATTCCGTAAACTTCAAGACCTGCACCAATGGCAGTTCTTACAAAGGCCCTAATGGCACAATTCATTCCGGGGCTGTCACCACCGCTACAAAGAATACCAACTTTTTTAATTTTCTTTTCAGCTGTCATAAAATTCCTATTTAAAAATTGATTCACCTTCAAAGCTTGAAGGGTAATCAATACCGAGTGAGTATAATATTGTTGGAGCAACATCCTTCAATGCGAAGTTACCACTCTTTGCTAGTTTCTTACCTTTTAGTTTTGGATGGAAAGCACAAAATGGAACTGGGGCTCCTGTATGAGAAGTGTGAGGAGAACCGTCTTCATATACCATCTGGTCACTATTTCCATGATCTGCCGTTAGTAAAAGAGTGATGTCATTTTTTTCACATTGATCTATTAATTGTTTAACTGAATGATCGAGCGTTTCGACAGCCTTAATAGCCGCTTCGTAATTACCGGTATGACCAACCATATCGCTATTAGCAAAATTCACAATGTAGAAAGTGTAATCATCTTCGAGGGCCGCTAATAACTTTTCAGTTACTTCCGGAGCACTCATTTCAGGTTTTAAATCGTATGTTGCAACTTCCTTAGGGGAGTTCACAAGTATGTGCTCTTCACCTGGAAATGGTTTCTTCTCTCCACCATTAAAAAAGAAAGTTACATGAGCATATTTTTCAGTTTCTGCAATTTTGTATTGTTTATAATTGTTCTGACTAAGGTACTCGCTTAAGACACCATTTAGTTTTTCTTTATCAAAGAGAATAGGAAGTTCTACATCCTCAGGACAGTAAGGAGTCATACATAAATATTGGCCTGGTAAGACGCTTCTTTCAAAGTGAGTAAAATTTGGATCAGTCATCGCTAATGTAAATTGAATAGCACGGTCCGGTCTAAAATTAATAAAGAAAACAGAGTCGCCATCTTGAATGGCAAAGTCTTTATTAAAAAGAACTGGATTTATAAACTCGTCAAATCTCTCTTCTTTATATTCATTTGCCAAATAATCTGTTGGAGACAGATTTGTTTGAGCCCCTTGGCCAATCATCATGTCGTAACATGCCTTGATCTTTTCCCATCGACGGTCTCGATCCATACCAATTGAGCGACCTTGCATAGAAGCAAACTGAAATCCATCGACTGTTGAAAGATCATCAATATATTTTTGCCCAATATTTTTCTGTGTATCTCTTCCGTCCATGAAGGCATGAAAGTGAAGAGATAAGGAATCATCTTTAAGTGAGTTGATTACTTCCTTAATATGATTAATGTGGGAGTGAACACCTCCATCACTAAGCAGGCCAACGATATGTATTCTTTTAGTACTAGTTTTTGCTTTCTTCTTAAATTCTTGAAGAAGTTCTAGGTCTTTAAATTTATCTTGTTCAATAACTTCGTTAATTCTTACAAGGTCTTGTCTAACAGGACGACCTGCTCCTAGGTTCATATGTCCCACTTCCGAATTTCCACTCACTCCTTTTGGAAGACCAACACTTTCTCCGCCAGCTTCAATTGTCGTGTATGGAAAATTAGCAAAGAGATAATCAATATTTGGAGTCTTTGCATCTTTGACAGCATTCTTTGTGGTATTTGAATTAATTCCAAAGCCGTCAAGAATGACTAATAATGTCTTTTTAGAAATTTGTTTAAGTGTTTCCATAAGTTTCCTTTGCGAGAACTTAACATATTTTGTTGAAAACTAAAATGTGTAACCCATACCTAGTATGAGTTCGTATTGGCTCAGGTTGTCATTGCCAGCATGGGCACGACTTATATACTTAAGTCCTGTGTCTAATCTTAAGGATTTGAATCTTTTAAATCGATAACTAAAGAGACCTTTAAAGTTGAGCTCTAGATAACTCAAGCTTTCTAATTCATTGTCCCTATTCTCAAGGTCAAAACTGGTAACAAAATTCCAGTTTTCATTTAGAATTGAGAGATTTGAGACTCCAGCTAAAAATGATGATGAGGAGGTTTGGTTACTTTCAGGAATTGATCGATATCCTACAAAGTAAAATGGATTCCAATACTGCGTCTTTTTAAAAGGGGAATAGCCCAGCGTTAGTCCTGTACCAGATGCTGATGAATTAAGAAAAGTATAGCTTTCAAATGGGGCCCTTATGACAAAAGTTGCGGTGTCAGAGGCCTTGATCCATGTGGGAATAATTTTAGAAATAGAATAATTCTTAGTAAAAGAACTGTTTAGCTTTCGATAATTTGATTCATATTCATATCTCAATTTTATGGTAGAGGTTGAACTTTCATGAACACCTACTTCAAAATTAAAAAGCAAGTCTCTCTTATCACCATTTTCTTGAAGCTTGTCTGTAGCAACTTTATCACTATAGGAGAAGTTTGCCTTAACAACCCACTTTTTGAACAAGTTCTTATTCATAATGATATTGATATTTCTATTATGATAAACACCAGACTCTGAAATTTCAGGATTGGTGGTTTTTAGTGATGTTAGCTGAGAATCTTTATAATCCAAAATATTGCTACTAGATCTAACCAAATAACTAAAATCAAGGTCAATATAATCTTCATCTAAGAGACTTTGAATAGAGGTTGAGTAGTCCACAAGTGAGTTGGAAGAATTATCAGAAAGTGTGACTTGTCTTAAGTAGAGTTTTCCAGCTTCGATTTGTCCTTCTTTAATTAAACTCTGTCCGATCAAAAGGTTGATTTCTTCCTTTGTTAAATCTTCTGTTTTAAAAATAGATTTATTGTCTTCTGACAAAGAGTTTTTAGCTTCAAGTAGTTTTTGAATAGCAGAATCGTTTTCATTAAGTTGTAAGAAAATTTTTCCAAGTTGAGCCTTTGTTGAACTGATTCGGAAATCGAAGTTCTCTACAACGGTGTAGTATTTTTTTGCAAGGAGTAGTAGTTTAATCTTGAAAATTTTTGGGTAAACACCTTCTTGAGCTTCTGTTAAAAACTGACTGGCTATTTTGTAGTAAGTTAGAAGAGCGTTTTGAGAAGGAGTATTTTCAAAATTGATCATACTTAGTGGTGTATTTAAGAAATTTTTCTTATGTTGTTTTTTTATAAGAAGATACAGAACTTGAAAAGACCTTCTCACTTGAGAGGAGTTTAAATACATCTCAGATAAAAAGTAGTAACTTTCGGGATGGACTTGTTCCTGCTCTAAGTTTTTAAGGATAAGCTTATAAGCAGAGCGTTTTTGATTTTGAGAAGCAAGAAGTTTTGCCTTTGATAATCTTAATTCCAATACTTGGTTTACGGTTTGAGAATAGATGCTAAAACTAAGCACCGATGCTATCAGTAAAAGTATTTTAAATAGTTTTTTCACACTTTAATTTTATATCTTTTTTGAATTTTCAGTTACTTGAAGACTTTATTTTCCGGAGTTCTAACGTCGGGTATTGTTAAATAATAATGGTTAAGACCGATAAGCTAAGTATGAAATGGTATATGCTTATTTTCACCATCTTTTTTCATTTGAACTTGGCCTACGGCTTTGATTCTTTTTCTGTTTTTGAAGCTAAAGGTAAATATATTTTCGTGGATGTATTGGATAAAGAATATCAGTTAAGAAGTGGTAAAGCTTATAGTGGGAATGGAGTTCTTTTTGGGCAAGGTAAATCTCTTGGAGTGAGCCTTGGTAATTTTCAAACCCTTTCTTTATCAGGAAATAGCTTCATTGAAATAGAGAGTAATGAAATTTTATTAAAGATAGGAGCCCTTAAAGTTAATAGTCTTGAAGGAAATGAGATTAAGGTGAAAACGAAGGTCGGTCTCCTTCGAATTGAAAGCGGGATCGTATATGCAGACTGCTCAAGCATGGAATGCCTTATTACTGTTTTGCATGGAGATATCTACCTAGACCAAACAAAACTAAAAGGTTCACGAACTTATGTTTTTGATTTTAATGATGCTAATAAAATAAAATTATCACAGATTATTACCTTAGAAAAAAATTCTCCTTACTATAAGACTTCCTTTTTTGATTTTTTTAATACAGCTAAGTATGAAAATGCTTTTGACTTCGCTTTAAGTGAGTTTAGAACCAGTGATAAAAGAGAGTTATTTAAAGAGAGAAGAGCTCCTGCATCTATTGTGACAGAGGTCAATAAAGAAGAAAAAGGGAGAGTCGTTGTTCACGAGTTGATTCTTGAATCTTTAAGAGTAGGTATTGAAGAAGAGATCGTTAAGATGATCTCTAAAAAAGCATATGAAGTAGCTAAAGAAAAAACACCTGCTATTATCGCTGAAATAATTCCAGAATTTCTAATAAAGAGAACTTATACAATTGGTAAGAAGCTAATGTTAGAAGAAGTCGATCAAGCTGTTCAGAGTGCTCTTGAAGATTACTCGAGAGGTGGGGATGATATTTTTGACTCCAATGCTAACAGCTTTGCAGCTCAAGAAATTGCCTTTGTTAGAACAAAGGGAAAGGTTTTGTCTGTAGGCCAAAAAGAGCTCATTAAAGTGAGTGAAAATATCATCTCACAAGATGCAGGTGCCTATCTCATTCCTGAAGTCTATGAAGAAGTAAAAAACTATTCATATAGCTTCGGAGTAAAGAAAGGAGCTGATATTTTAGCAAATGTCCTTGTCACGACGGGTATGAAGTATCGTCCAGAGATGAAGATTGCAGTCCTTGAGCTTTCTAAAAGGTACTCAAACCTTCACTCTAGAAGAGAGTCTATTAAACAATCAGAAAGATATCTGTCTGAAATTGCGGGAAGTGTATCCAGAGAGCTTGTTGGAACTTCCTTGAAGAAGTTTGCAAAATACTTTGGAAAGAAAGCAAAGATTCTTGCAAGGGCCAAGTCTCGTAATGAGTTTGAAAAACTAAATAAGCGCTCAATTGCCTCAGAAGTTACTGGAGATTTTCGTAGGGAAGAGGTTCGCTATAAGCGATCTAGCCAAGGTCTTCTCCTCGATGCCTCTGTGGGGAAACCACAATTCTAAAAGACAATCAACATTATTTACATACATGTGTCTAAAATTTAGACACTTTTTCTTCATAAACACCTGAAATCGAATCTCTTTTTTTGGCATCGTGTTTGCTACTAATAACAGTGAATTGATTTAATTATCTGACGGGAGATTACGATGAAAGTAACAAAACTATTAATGATTACATTATTAATCGCAGGAGTAAGCTCTTGTGGAAAAGACAACGAAAAAAAATCTACAGTTGCAACAGCAACTACTGCACCTGTAATATCAAACCCAGTAACGTCAAATGTGGGTGAAGGTGCTTGTGCTTCGGCTCAAAATTTAGATCAACTAAAAGCGATCTTTAATAATTGGAGTGTTGGAAACTATACATTGCCAAACCAAAAGTATCCTTATGAAGAGTACACAATGAATGAGTTTGAGCTTAAAGAAAAAGAAGCTTCGATCTTTGAATACACTTCATTAGATTTTAAAGGTTCTTTTAAAAGAAAAACGACAAAAGATAGCAACACAGCTGAGTCTGAATTTGGAACCTCTAAAACAGAAATCAGAAATAATATCGTAGCTATTTTAAATAGAGTGAGTCCATTTTCATTAAGATCATATTCGTCATCACTCCATGAAGTAGTTGATACAAATGGTGATGTATATGGAATTAACCTTTGTGCACCAATGGCCGCAAATCCAGTTACGATTTTTGATGAGTCATCTAACACAATTGTTAAGTTAGGAACGATACAAGGACAATAATAGAAACCCCCCCCCTTTCTATTAATGTAAATAAAAAAAGTGTGAAGCTAAAAACAACCCCTCAAACGAGGGGTTTTTTTTGCGTCTGATTTGAAAAAATTATACTTGATATGAATACTTTTAAAGTCATCTAAAGCAAGTCTTGGGTTATAATATTCCTGTATAAAAATAAGCAGGAGTCATAAATGGCAAAATACAATACAGACATGATGGACATTAATTTCAATTTATTTGAAATGTTAAAGGTACACAAGTATTCAGATGATTTTGGAGAACAAGATCTTAAAGAGATTATTAATCAATTTGATAAATTTATCGAAAGCGAAGTCTATCCTACAAGAATTGAGGGAGATGAGATTGGAGTTAAGTTAACAGACTCTGGTGTGGTTGTTCCTCCTTCTTTTAAAGAAGTCCTTTCTAAATTTTATGAAAATGGTTGGTATGCACTTGGTTATCCAGAAGATATCGGAGGCATGCCCGCGCCTCATAGTGTGAGCTTTGCTTGTACAGCTCTTTATGTGGGAGCCAACGTTGCTCTTTCAATGTATACCGGACTTACTCAAGGGGCGATGAATGTGATTCTCCAAATTGGAGATGACGCTCAAAAAGAAAAATTCATTCCACCAATGATGGACGGACGCTTTGGAGGAACAATGTGTCTGACAGAACCGGGAGCAGGTTCTGATGTTGGAGCCTCTAAAACCACAGCAACACCAAATGATGATGGCTCTTACTCAATCAAAGGTGTTAAGATTTTTATTAGTGGTGGAGAAAGTGATATTTATGAAAATAATATTCACCTTGTTTTGGCCAGAACTCCAAATTCTCCAGAAGGAACAAAAGGGATTTCTCTCTTTATAGTTCCGCAAAAAAGGATAAATGAGGATGGAACTACCGGTGAATCGAACCATGTGAAGTGTACAAAAATTGAAGAGAAAATGGGAATTCATGGAAGTGCAACTTGTGAGATGACCTTCGGTGGTGAAGGAGAGTCAAGAGGCTTTCTCATTGGAAAAGAACATGAGGGAATGGCCAACATGTTTATCATGATGAATGAGGCAAGACTTCTTTGTGGAATCCAAGGGGAAGCTCAAGCCAACCTTGCTTATCAACTTACAGTTCAGTACGCAAAGGAAAGATCTCAATTTGGTTCTGAAATTATTAATCTTCCTGATGTAAAAAGAACTCTACTTAAAATGCGTGCAATGTCTCGCGGAATGAGGGCCTTGGTTCTCTATACTTCTGATCTCTTTGATAGAGAGAAAAAAGGTGAATCAGATGCAATTGATGAGGTTGCACTATTGACTCCAGTCTGTAAGGCATACTGCTCTGATGAAGGTTTCAATGTCACCATTGATGCTATTCAAGTTCACGGTGGATATGGATTTTGTACAGAGTACGGAATAGAACAATTCGCTAGAGATACAAAGATTGCCACTATTTATGAAGGGACTAACGGCATTCAGGCCATCGACTTTGTCATGAGAAAGATTCTAAAAGACAACGCAAAAACATTTCAAAAGCTAGGCGCAAAGATTGAAGCAACGATTAAGAAAGCAGCAGGTCAAGGTTGGGATACTGAAGTATCAATGCTTGGTAAATCTGCCCTTAAAGCTGGAGAAATAGTTAAGTACTATGGTCAACTAGCCAGTGAGAAGAAATTTAATCATATCCTAACAAGTGCTACAAACTTCTTGGCCTTTAGCGGAAACCTTATAGTGGCGTGGAGATTATTGGAATCAGCGTTAGTCGCAAAAGAAAAGCTAGCTTCATCATCTGGAGACGATAAGGCTTTTTATCAATCAAAGATTGATGATTTTAATGTTTTTGCCCAGCATTGTTTAACAAAAAACTCGGGAATAGCTCAAAGCATTTTAAACTTTGAACAAGACCTTGATTCATTAGAGCTTTAGTTAAAAGAATGTTAAGCTAAATATGTATAAAAAATTAAAATATAAGGTTTAAGATGAATTTTGAAAGACTGCAAGAGTTTATTGAAGTCTTTTCACAGGAGAAGCATGGTAGCTCAGATTATTACAAAGAAGAAATATTTGTAAAAGGAAATGGACACCAAAAATTTGCTCCTTTGAAATACTTAATGAAAAAAATTGAGGAACTAGAAACTTCTGCACAGCTTAATAAAGCTGGTTTAGTATGTGATAGTTTCAATCTCTACGATCAGGACGAGTTTCAAGAATGGTACGAGTATCAATTCTCTCGAAAATTGCCTCGAACTCTATCTAAGAATATTACAATTTATAACCTTCCTGATAATAAGAAAATTTTTGATGCCATTGAAACAGTGAATAAGTGCTTTGAAGTATTAAGAGAGCAGCATATTCTTTTGAACAATAAGAACTTACCTGTACAACTAGGTGAGTGGTACGCAAAAACAATCTTTGGTCTCAAACAAATGAAGTCATCTTCACAGCGTGGATTTGATTTCTACCTAAATGGAAAGCGAGTGGAAATCAAAGTGACTTGGGGAGATCTATCATCTCCTAAAGGAATCAAAGTTCGAAAATCATTAGTCGATCTAAGTGATTATTGTATTGTAATGTATATTGCAAGAAACCTAATGGTAAGAGAAATATGTTTTCTAGACTCTGATTTTATTATGAGAAAATTTTCAGGCAAAGGTCATACTGTATTCTTAAAAGATTCAGATGTTGGTCAGTATTTCTTTAGTAGTTCAAGTAAGCATGTGGATAAAGTAGCTAACAGTTCCGCACTTTTAAAGTACGGAACACCTGTTTTCGCTATGAAAATCGCTGAACAATTTCAATAAAGATTATATCGAAGAAGACGACACTCTATTTTACCGTTGTAAAATGGAGTTCTCTGACTCGTTTGTAGGGATATTCTTTTTCTAAGTTCTGGGTTACCTGTTAATACAAATGCAGTTTGGCCTTTCCAGTTGTTCTTTAAGTTTTCTCCATAATCATAATAGAGAGATGTTAACTCTTCTATTTCTCCTAATCTTTCACCATAGGGAGGATTACAAAAGATAATACCCTTAAAGTCTTTTGGTTGAACGAGCTTTGTGGAATCACCTCTATTAAGTATTACTTTTTTATTAAGTGGGAAAAGAAGCTCTAGTGACTCTCTTGTTTGAGCTAGATTTTTCCCTTCAGAGTCTTGTCCAAAAATAATTTTATCTGAGACATCAATATTTTTGAACTTCTTCATTACATGATGCATTTCATTCTCAAATTTAGATTTTAGGTCTTTATCTTCATAAAACCATTTGTGGTTGAAGAAATCAAAAGCCGGAGTCTCTTCGCTATGATTTTTAATTTTTAAAAGACTTGGAGGTAGGTCATGTAACATTAAAAGAGCTTCAGCTAACATTGTTCCTGATCCGCACATAGAATCACAAAAATCAGATTTTTCTTCAGGATAATTCATTTGATATAAAAGTGCCGCAGCTAAATTTTCTCTTAGTGGAGCGTAGTGACCTGGCAATCGGTAACCTCTGTTACTTAGTGGTATGCCGCTTAAATCATAATAGAGGGAAACCCAAAAACCTGGGCGATTTCCTGTTTGATCAATCCTCATTAAGATTGAAACATCAGGGTTTTGTTTTTCAACATTTGGTCTTGATCCATCTCTATCTCTAAAAAAGTCAGCAAGTGAATCTTTTAAAACAAGAGAGTAGTGAAGAGGATTAGTAAAAGTTGAAAGGGCCCTCTTGTTAACAAGAGTAGTAATTTTAAAGGTTTGGTTATGATCCATAACCTCATCCCAGCTCACTTTACTGGCATCTTTATAAAGGTCTTTTTCTCTGTTGAGTGTAAATTGGTGAAACTCTAGGTAAACCCTACTTGCTAGGCGAGTATTGATGACAAATTTTAATCCTGAGAGCTCATCAGTTTCAAATTGTACTCCACCGTTTTTAATTCTTGTCTTTGTAATACCATTATCGATTAATTCTTTTTCAAGCATTTCTTCTAATGAGCGGGGACAACTGGCAAAAAAGAAGCGTGACTTATTTTGCTTGGACATTATTTGATTCCTTTCGTTTGGGCATAAACATAAACTTTATTAATTAATTCTTTATAAGAGTCTACCATATGAGGATTAAGATTTTTTACATTGAATCTTTCAATTCTCCAGCGAGAAATAGAAAGTAGACCTAAAATAATACTTTTATCAATGAGATCATTTGCAAAATGTTTAACAGGTGATGTTTCATAATATCCCTCTAGATAACTTTCGATGAGAAGTGGATGAATTCTCCCTTTCTCTAGACATGTTCCGGATAAGGATATTCCTAAGTCTAGTAATTGATCGCCCCAACCTGCTTGTTCAAAGTCTAAAAATGCTTCGAGCTCTTGGTCTTTAAAGAGGGTGTTATCATAGTAAAGATCTCCGTGAACAATTCCTTGTGGATAAGAATCTGTGTAGGAGTCTAATCCTTTTGGGAAAAATGCATGTATGACTTCTTTAAAATCATTGGGACAGTTTTGTTTTTCGCAAAAATTGATTAAGTCCTTAGCATCAAAACCTACATCTGAATGATCTCGTACTTCATCTTTGCTAAATTTCAATGAGTGAAGTTGTCCAAGGCCTCTTCCTATTTTGTAACAAGTTTGATCACTTGGGCCTGGAGGAATTCCTTTAAGAAACGGAAATAAAACACCAAAGTATTCTTCATATTCATAGACGGTGTTTGAATTTTTAGTAACAAAAGGAATAAGACTATAAGGGAAGTGACGCTCTCCCAGCTGAATTAAAAGCTTCATTTCTTGCTTGGTATCGGACTTATTCTTATCATTACTTACCTTAAGTAGGTACTCATTGTGATCTGTGACCACACAATAATTGGAGTTTGAAATTCCTAGAGATAGTGGCTTTAGCTCACGCACAGTTTCATCAAGGTACAAATTAAGGATGTTTTGCGTCTCTTTTATTGATAATTTTGTATAATCGGCCACAAGTTCTTCCCAATGCTATTCGTAAGGGCCAAAAGTCTTTCATTTGGGGCTACTTGTCAAGTTGTATAAGGTTGTAGGCTTGCGTTGCGAGTGTTATATTTTTGCCAGTTTTAATGAATTATTTATGCAAACAGTCATGAGGAGATAACATGAGCCAAGATTATAAAGTAAAAGACATTACTCTTGCTGAATGGGGTAGAAAAGAAATTACATTAGCTGAAGCTGAGATGCCAGGTCTAATGGGACTTAGAAAAGAATACGGAGCAAGCCAACCACTTAAAGGTGCTAAGGTTGCTGGTTGTCTTCATATGACAATTCAAACTGCTGTTCTTATTGAAACACTTACAGCTCTTGGTGCTGAAGTAAGATGGTCTTCATGTAATATTTTCTCTACACAAGATCATGCTGCTGCTGCAATTGCTGCTACAGGTGTTCCAGTTTTTGCTTGGAAAGGTATGAACGACGAAGAATTTGATTGGTGTATCGAGCAAACTCTTAAGTGGGCCGATGGTTCTCCATTAAATATGATTCTTGATGATGGTGGTGATTTAACAAATATGGTTCTTGATAAGTATCCTGCATTAGTTGAAGGAATCAAGGGTCTTTCTGAAGAAACAACTACAGGTGTTCACAGACTATATGAAAGAGTTAAGAAAGGAACTCTTCCAATGCCTGCTATCAATATTAATGACTCAGTTACTAAGTCTAAGTTTGATAACCTTTATGGTTGTCGTGAGTCTCTTGTTGATGGAATTAAAAGAGCAACTGATATTATGATTGCTGGTAAAACTTGTGTTGTTGCAGGTTACGGTGATGTTGGTAAAGGTTCAGCTCAGTCGCTTAAAGGTTTAGGTGGTAGAGTTATCGTTACTGAGATCGATCCAATTTGTGCGCTTCAAGCTGCAATGGAAGGTTTTGAAGTAATGAGAATGGATGATGCCGCTAAAATCGGAGATATCTTCGTAACAACTACTGGTTGTTATGATGTTATTACAGCTAAGCATCTTGATTCTATGAAAGACGGAGCGATCATTTCTAATATCGGTCACTTTGATAATGAAATTCAAGTTGCTCACTTAAATAACAACTACGACAAAATTAATATTAAGCCACAAGTTGATGAGTATGTATCAAGTGATGGTAGAAGATTAATTCTTCTTGCTGAAGGAAGACTTGTTAACTTAGGTTGTGCTACTGGACATCCAAGTTTTGTAATGTCTAACTCATTCACTAACCAAGTACTTGCACAGATGGAACTTTGGGCCAACTCTGCAAACTATGAAAACAAAGTTTATATGCTTCCAAAGCATCTTGATGAAAAAGTTGCTTTCTTTCACCTTGATAAAATTGGTGTAAAGCTTGATACTCTTTCAAAAGAGCAAGCAGATTACCTTGGAATCAAAGCTGAAGGGCCTTATAAGCCTGAACATTACAGATACTAAAATTTAGTTTCAAAGGCCCGCTTCTTGCGGGCTTTTTTTTGGAAGCAGCATCTGTCTGGAACAGATGATGCTGAACAACTTCGAGCGAGCAGGAAGCGAAGCGAAGAAACAAGCATCTGTCTGGAACAGATAATGCCGAACAACTTCGAGCGAGCAGGAAGCGAAGAAAGGAGATTTCCATGAAAGTTTTTATTGGTTGTGATCATGCTGCATTTGATGAAAAAAATCTTGTGACTGAGTATCTAAAGTCTAAAGAAATAGAAGTTGAAGACTGCGGGCCATTCGTTAATGAAAGGTGTGACTATCCAGATTTTGCGAGTAAAGTTGCTATCAATGTTAAAGAAGGCAATGGCATAGGGATTCTTCTTTGTGGAAGCGGAATTGGCGTAAGCATGGTGGCCAATCGTTATAAGAAAGTAAGAGCAGCACTTTGTAGAACTCCACAGGACGCTGAATTATCAAGAGAGCATAATGACAGTAATATCTTGTGTGTTGGAGCAAGAATTAATACAATTGAAGAAGTAAAGAAAATGATTGATATTTGGCTTTCCACAGATTTTGCAGGTGGAAGACATTCTGATCGTATTGCAAAATTTACAGATTTAGGAGTTTAGTTAGTGTTGTCAGTTCCAAGAAAAATATTAGAGAAAATTGCTTTTTTAATGATATTTACATTAGTGTTTCTTGGTATTTATTTCTCTCGAACAGACCTCACCTTTTTTGAAGGAACCTATGTAAGAGAAGATGGGTTACTGGAATGGTTAACTGTAATTGCACTTCTTGTAGGTATCATCATGAATATATACCGAGCACGAATACTTAGCCCTTTTAGAAGTTCTCGCTTTATTTTTGGACTTTATTTCATGGCCTTTGTTTTTCTCTTTGGTTTGGGTGAAGAGATTAGTTGGGGACAACGAATTATTCAAAGTTTTTCTGATTTTCAAGTACCAGAATTTTTCATGAAGTATAACTCTCAACATGAAATGAATCTTCATAATTTACAGTTTGGTGGTACAAAAATTAATAAATTAATCTTTGGGACATTTTTAGGGATTATTGTGGTTTTCTATTTTCTTATTCTTCCTTTTCTATATAAGAAAGTTGAGAAGGTGAAGAAACTAGTTGATTCATTTGCTCTACCTCTTCCACGGGGTTATCACATCATTGCTTATATCTCCCTCGCAATTCTTGCAGAGTTTATAAGTGGTGGAAAAAAGGGCGAAATCTTAGAGTTTGGTGGCTGTTGGATTGTCCTTCTCATGTGTTTTGAGCCTGCCAATCGTCATATCTTTTCACGACAATTGAAGGAAAGATAAATTAATATTAGTGAGTCTATTATCCGATAAGTCTGCTGGGAGACAGAAGATTTGTTGTGATCGGTAAAAAAATATTTATTTTTTTCTTATTTTTAATTTCTTTTAATCATTATGCTCAAACACTTAATGTGATTATGGGTGGGTTTAACTCTTGTGGGTTTGAGCCAGTTAAAAATGATAAAGATGAAGTCATAGGTTCAAAAGTAACTCCTATTCTAAGTGATATGCACTCCAAACTTTTTGAACAACAAGCAGAGGGGCAGATTTCGATTGCTCAAAACCCTTATATTGTAAGCTGTCATGATATGAGTGGAAATATCTATTATGTAAGCTCAACAGAACCAAATAAAGTCATTGAATTAAAAAAACCTGAAACTGAAGATAGAGAAAAAGTTTTTAAAGAAGCAATTGAAAAAGATTTTAATGCTTCTGCTGAGCTTGGAGTTCGGCAGGTCAATTTGGTTGGACAAAGTCATGGTGGGTGGCTTGCAATGACCATGGCAGAAAGTTTAGATAAAGATATTCCTATTAATAATCTCTATACAATAGATCCAATATCTAAAGTTCATTGTGGTATTTCAGATTATGGAGTCTTTGGCGGTTCATCTCCAGACTGCTTAAGGTACCCAAGGGATTTTACAAAAAAGAGAATAAAGGCAATCAAAAAGAAAGTTAAAGTTTGGAAGAACTACTGGCAAGACGAAGATGAAAAACTTCATTCTTCTGCCATCCCAGGAGTTGAAAATATTAAGATGAAGCTATCTCATACTGGGGTAGATAATAGCGATTATGTTTGGAATGGGATTAATCAAGATATTACTGATCAACATAATAGAGGAATGGACTGCTTTAGAGGAGTTTTGGGACAATTTTACAAAGGTGTCTCTGAGCTGATGCTTCCAGGTGTGAGTATGCTGATGGTACATTCTGAAAAGGGGCTTACCGTAGATGATGAGATTAATCCTCACACTTTAGAAAGGCTAAACAATCATCTTGCAAGAGGTGAGTTTGATAAAGTTGAAAACTTTATTCGAAAATATCCAGAGATTCTTGAGTATGAGCAATTTGATCCTTTCTCAATGCTTCAGTTAGCAAAATTTATTGAAGAAGGTCATCACAATATTAATCATAGTCCTGAAGTAAAAAAAGCCATTTCTCTTTATGCAAAAGTTTTTAAGAGTGATCCTAGTAAGCTAGATTTAGATGCAAGACTTATTGATTATCAAGCAAGAAATATTGCCATCGAAAGAGTCTTAGGAATTTATCGAGCAGCATCCTCAGAGCAAAAAAATAAAGATAGAGATTTAAGGGCATCTGTTGAATACTGGCAAGGAAAACTAGAAGAAAACACTTAGCAACTAGAGAAAACGGAAAAAGATATTGCTGATAGAGAGTATGAAAAGAAGCACGGTAAGAAACCGAAAAAAGGTGGTTTCTTTAAGCTCTTTGGAAAATAACTCTATAGGGTTCCTAGTAGTTTCTTAAACCTTAACTTTAATACAGCGAAGAGTGCTTCGAAAATAATTCCGCCACCCATTTTTGATACACCATGAGCTCTTTCATAAAAAACGATGGGAACTTCTTTGAGTCTTAAGCCTTTGCTCCATACTTTATAATTGAGTTCTAATTGAAAGATATAACCTTTCGCAATGATGCCATCTAAATCAAGTGACTCTAGTGCTTTACGAGTAAAACATTTAAAACCACCAGTGGTATCTTGAATCGGAAGGCCAGTAACAAATCGAGTATAAATACTTGCGAGGTAACTAAGTAACAAACGCTTAAAAGGCCAGTTTATAATTCTTATTCCATTTATATAGCGTGAGCCAATAACCAGGTCGTAGTCTTGAGCCGCATTTAGTAAGTCTTTTACATGGGCAGGATCATGAGAAAAGTCACAGTCCATTTCAAAGACAAATTGGTAGTCTCTTTCTAGTGCCCACTTAAAGCCGGTTGTATAAGCCGTAGCAAGCCCCTGCTTACCTGTTCTTTGGATCATGTGAAGATTTGCATTAGTACTCTGAAGTCTCTTTACAACGTCAGCAGTACCGTCAGGTGAGCCATCTTCAATGATAAGAATTGATACAGCAGGATACTTTGAAAATAGCGTTGTAATCATATTTTCAATATTATCTATTTCGTTAAATGTAGGAATAATAATCAGTGTTTTATCAAAAGGTAATTCTTTAATATCCATAACATATCCAACTGAGAGTACCGTTTCACTTGCTTATTTTGTACACTCTGAGCAAGACTTGTGCAATGAATGTTTTAGCTTGTTAGTAGTGCTGTAGAAGAATTCGATGGCCTTCTTTCCGCTGTTTGACTCTATGAGCCAGCTGAATTTTTTGGCCTGAGGAATGAGACTTAAAACTTCACTTATGGCCTGTGATCCGCAAAAAACTTCATCTTCACTTTTAAGAAAATGAATTTCTTGAACAGTTTTTTCATAGCTTAGTTGAGGATAGGTTTTGTAAATCCATTCTTGGTGGAGATCAGTCACATGAACTTTTTCGGAGTTCGGATCTAACTTTTTAATAGCATGGGAGAACCTGACACACATAGGACATTTTGAATCAAATAAGATTACCGGAAATTTTAGTTTATTCTCTTCCATGAGTAACTCCATTTATTTAAGTTCTAGTCTTCTCCAGCCAGAAACTCTATATCTTCTACTGATAATATCAAAAATCGGCCGGTCAGTATTTTTGGAGATTTGGGCCTGCCTTGAAGCTTCTCCTGCAAAGTTTAAAACTTTTCCATTTGAGTTTGCTTTCTTCTTTTTATTTTTATTAAACATTTTTGAAAAATCCATTCCATTATTTCTTGTTTTCTTTTTATTAGGTCTTAAGCCACTACCGCCTGAGAATGTTAAAACTTTAGGCCCATTCTTTTTTGATTTTGCATTATATTTGATTGGTCTATTAAAACGGTTCTTAAACTTCGCGTATTGTTTCTGTGCATTTTTATCAAATGGCGTGCTCGCTAATGTTTTAGCAAGGCCTAGAGGTATTCCACCACTAGCAATGAGCTTAGCTTCTTCCATTTGATCTTTATTAAGGTCAGGATCAGCAGGACCACCTTTCTTATCCATTAAGTCATCAATTGCTTTTTTAATGGCAGAAGTATTTCGACCGGAAGTTGTATCAACTCTACCACCTTGATACTCGCCTCTTGTTAGAGCTTTAAACTGGCTTCCAATTGGAGAATTTAAAAAATTTCCTAAACCAGGACCATTGATATCTTGGAAGAAGCGAGAATCAAAACATGATTCTTCATCAATACACTGGCATTGGACATCCGCTTTCATTTCCTTATCTAAACAAGGAACGGCGTAGGATGTATTGGCCATCTTTCTCTTTTGAACAAAGGGCATACATCTAGGATCATACATTGTAGATTTTTCAGCACAGTAACAATCTGTATCTGTAATGGCATTACAATCGCCCGGCCCAGGAAGTTTATCGGCAATGGCCTTTACTTGATCGGCATATTCTTGTTGCTTATCTTTTTCTGTGCCGTAGAAGTCAAATAATAAATAAGCACCTGCAAGCTTGGCCCATAGACCAAAACTATGTTGAATATTTCCCATGAAGGCTTGAGCTGCATACCACGTATAACAAGCGGTTGTTGCACCCCAAGTCATCTCCTGCATTTTCGCTGTTTTTGATCTTTCCCTATGGGATCTTGCTGCTTTTTCTAATGATTTCTTTTGAATACTATTTTGATTACCATTGTCGAGATTGACTAAGTTTTGCTGAGCCGCTTGTTGTTGAAACATGGCGATGGCCTCACCACCCATGGCCACATACTTACAATAATCTTGTTGATCTTGTTTCTCTTCAGTGGTTTCTGTTACTTTTTTATCATTTACAGTCTTCTCTGTCGTAACTGTTTCAGTTTTAGCATTTTCTCCGGCCTTAAACGATCCATCGGTAAAACCAAGAATCATTGAGTAGGCCTTTGAAATGGCCTTCACCATATTTGAATCCATACCTTTATACTTGAAGCCTGGGTCTGATCCTTGACAGGTTCTTGGGTCGTCTAATTTGGCACATTCCTCATCTTTAAGTCTCTTTGCTCTTCCTTCATGAATATAGGTTTGAGACTCCCAACGATCTTGGTCAGTAAGATTCATCTCTTCTGTGTTTCCTTCTCCTGCACGTGTATTACCAACAGCACCTTCGGAAAATGAAGATATTGAAATCAAACTTATAATAAGAAAACTTAAAACTTTCATGACTTTACTCCTAGGCTATATTTTAACATTGAACGGATTTTTAAGGAGATAGGAAAATATATTCGGTGATTAATTACGTAATTACAGTGACTTATAGTTATAGAGATAGACAAAGGTATGCAATAAAAAATTGTCGATTGACCCCATAGGTAAGGGTTGCTAAAAATTATATATGACAAAATCAATTGATAAAAATCACCTAAATGATCCTGAATTGAGCCATAATATGGTTCACTACCTTTTAACGATTCATAAGTTAAAGGAATCAAAAGGATATGCTCGAGTCACAGATATTGCTAAGGACCTTCAACTAACTAAAGGAAGTGTTTCAACTGCAATCAATAACCTTAAAAAGAAAGGTTATGTTGACGAGGAAGATGATAGTAAATTTCTTATCCTAAGTGATAAAGGCCACCAGGAAGTTCATCGCATTTTATCAAGTCGAACGCTTCTCTTTTACTTCCTAAGAGATTTTGTGGGTGTAAGTGAAGAAGTTGCAGAAAATGATAGCTGCCAAATGGAACACCTAATGAGCGAAGAAACCAGTGAGAAGTTTTTTGATTTTCTGAAGGACCTTGCTTGTACTTGTGAGAAAATTAAGGAAAGTGGTGGAACAATTCCAGAAAACTTTAAGTTTCAAACAGCTCTTGATCTATGCCAATTTAAAACTGCCGATGATTTTGTTGAAAGCCAAATTGGTGATAAACATTTAGATACAACAGACATTTAAATGAATACCTTCTTTCGCTTATTTATGGCATCACTTTTTTTAGTAAGTGCTCACGCAAATAATTTAATAGGCTTTTGTTTTGAAAATAATGTCTCATTAACATCAGTTAAGTCTCACCTGATTCCTATCCTTGCTAAAAAAGATAAGGTCTTCACCAGAGAAAGCCTACATTGTGTTGAGGCCAATATTGAAAGCTCAAGAAAAGAGTTATTTGAAAAGTGGATATCAAGACGATTCAAAATAATTCGAACTTACGATAGTAGCAGCGGTGCCAACAGTATTGTTCGTAACAAATTGGTACCGCAGAATTGTTATTTTAAAATGCGAAGAGTCAGTCTTTTAAATAAAGAACAAGACAATCTAAAGCTTGGCAATAATACAAATATTTCTAAAACCATTGAAAAATCAGGTTCACAAAGAGTTAGCCGGCTGGTTCTGACAGAAGGTTTGAGAGGCCATATCATGGTTAATAACAACAAAGTTGAGCTCGTTTGTAGCAAAAGTGGTAAGAGTAATTATTTGCTTGATGTGTATACGCAATCAACTGATGGTAATGATATCTCAACAAAAGTAATAATATCAAAAGGAAAAGAATTAAATATCGGTGAAGTCGTTCAGGACTTAAAGAACTCATCTACAAGTCTCGATATTGCTTCTGGTTTAGAAAATCAGAAGACAAAAGGTGCTGAGTCCTACCAATACTTTATTTCAGTTCAGTAAGTTTTCTTTTTTAAGAGATATGAATTTTTTACACCAGGATTACTCCAAGGTTTCAAAAAAACGAGTGTGTTAAAATAACCAGACCAAGTAATACTTCTTTGATCTGGAGTCCACCAATGCCTCATGGGCAAGACTTTCATATCAAATTGGCTCATGTCTTTGACTAGTTTTAAATGACGATGATCTAAAAAGATATAATCATATCGTTCAAAGTTCTTTTCTGACTGGTTATAATCAAATGTAATATTATCTCTAAAGTAATAGGCAAGAGGCCAAACATTTGTTCCATACGCCAATACTCTTGGCAGTGCCTCTTCAGGGGCATTTTCTATTTCTTTGATAATACTTAATGCTTTCGTCTCATAGTCTTTTGTCGTTTGTACCTGTGAAATGGCATGTCGATTTTCATTAACATCTTGAAAATTAATAACGTAAGAACGGTGAATATTGAGAAAAAGTATTGGAACAAAAAAGATACTCCAGTGAAAAGATAACTCTTTTGATAAATGAAAAGAAAGAAAAATAATTCCAGCAATAAGTGGATAGACTGCTAACCATGGAACTTTTTCGCCTAAGTAGCTATAAGTAAATAAAGATGAAAAGAATAAGTAACCACTAACAGCAAGAGTCTTTTGCTCACTTCTCAGATAATGAGCAGTAACCGTAACAGCGTGGTAAATAAGTGGAAAATAAAGCCAAAAATCAATAGGTGTTTTAATTTTTAAAATATCTTTAAAGAAAGGATAGAGGAACATTTGTTTTTCAAACATGAAGTAAAAGAGAAAGCTTAATAGGAATGTTAGGAAAAAGCCAAGTCTTGGTAACCATTCCATTGATCGATAAAATAAAATGAGATGGATAGAAAGAAAGAAGATGATCCAAGGGTCATAAAGAGAGAGTATGATTGATAGATATGAGAAAGGACCACTTATTCTTTCAACTTGATGTTGGTGGAACCAGTAGGTAAGACTTTTTCTGTAGAGACCATCTATAATTCCATCCCAATATTGAAAACCAAAAGTATAGAAATAGGTAGAGATTAAACTAAAGAGAACAACTCCGATTAGGAAGGGTAAAAAGTTATGCTTGATATAAGATAAAGTCTTATGAATCAGCGTTTCTCGATAATCTGTGGAAAAGTAATTTAATATTGATTCAAAAATAACAAAACCAATAAGTAGAGCTAAGTGGACAAAGAAGTTTTCTTTTGTACAAAAGTGTATAGCTGCACCTAGACCGATTAAAGGAGCTTTCCAAAAGGGAGGTTGGATAAAGTAACCAACCAAGATTATTGAGAGCCCAAGTAAAACAAAAAAATCATGACGTATAAAGCGTGACCAATAAAGTAGGCTAGGGGAAAATGCTAATAACGAGATAATCAGAAACATGGTCGAGTATTTTATTTTATCTTTAAAATATAAAGGAATAATAAGAAGCAAACTAGAAATGAGTGCTACCGGCATTCTACTTACAAATTTTGTTATGCCAAATATCCAGTAAAAAAAAGGAAGAGTGTTATAAAGAAGAGGTCCATGAAGAAGAGGGTTGTACTTATAAAAATGAGAGGCAGAGTCTTTAAAAAATAGGTAACTATAGTAGCCATGCAAAGATTCATCGTGATGAAAAGCTCTCACATCCAAATGATAGAATCGAAAAAATATTCCTGCTACTATTAAAGAAAATAGAGCTAACCATTGAAGAACTGAGTACTTTTTATGATGGTCACTAATCATAATATATAAGTCTCCTCTGCTTTGTTATCAATCATCAAATCCACCCACTCTACACCCTGCATGAATGTATGGTCCTGATTACTTACTTCATACTTCCATCCGCCAAACCTTCCTCGACTAAAGACGTCTTTGCTTTCAAAGTAGGGAATGAGTTTTTCTAAATAGCTATCCCGCTTAAGAAAAGGAGTGGGGTAGCCATACTTTGTCGAATAGCTAAAGACACTTTCTATTTGATCACCAGAGCTAATTAATTTCGTCTTTATTAGTCCATTGATAACATCATCTGCTAGAGTTTCTTTATTCACCTTTTTTTCTTCAGACGAGCTTGTCTCAGTCATGAGTGAGAAATACTCTTCTGAAGGCACGTTATATTTACTGTAGTTACTAAAGACCGTTGTTCTATAAAAAGGACAATCATCTTCTGGAAAGTACATCCAACACTTGGTCTTCAAGTTATCGGAGAGTTTGCCTTTTACACCAACTCCAATAATGTGGGTATTCGAGAACTTGAAGTCTCTAGCCATCTTAGTTAAGTCATCAGGGATTTCATTTGTTATATAGCATAATTGATCGAGAGGCATAGTCGATAAAACTTTTTCAAAGTAGATTTTTTCACCGTTGGTCTCTACAAACTTTTGTTTTAAATCTATCTTCATAACTGAAGAATTGTAACGAATCTTATCTTTTGGAATTTTACTGGCCAGAGATTTCCATATGGCACCAGTTCCACCTCTCTTAGGAAATTGAAAAGTGGCATTGGGACCCCAGCTTACTTGATCAATTTTTTCGTCTAGGTTCTTTTCAATCTTCTCAACATCAATAGGAGAAACTCTTTCACTAACCCATTGATGTGACATTTTTGATGAGTCAAAGGCCCAGACTTTATAGTTGTAGGGGTACATGAAGATCTCACAAAGTTTGCTACCAAATTGCTTTTTGAGCCAATCTTTAAAATTAGCAGGATCTATTGAAGTATCTCTGTTTTTCATATCCATGAGACACTTCGAGGCGATTTCTTCGTCTAGTCGGTGAATATTATTTTGGAAAGGGTAGGGAACAAAGCGATCATTGATCCACACCCAAGATTCTCTTTGGTGGTGAAACCAGCCATCCTTACCGAGAGCTAACTCCATAGCATCGTCAAAATATTTATAATGTGAGAATTGAACATGCCCACCAATATCCCACATGAAACCTTTTTCATCAGTAAAGGTTGTCGCAAGGCCACCGGCATAATCATTTTTTTCTAATAGTAGGAAATCTTGAATATCCTTTTCAAGAAACCTTAAGGCACAACCAATTCCAGTTGGTCCAGCACCAATTACTAAGAATTTTACTTTTGTCATTAAACAGCACTTTTTAAATCATCTATTTGATTAGTGCTATTAGAATAACTTTGTTTAGTGGATTTCTCAATCGTGAAATATTGATATCTCAATGATTGGATGAAGTGATAGATTTGAGTAAAAGATTTTAAGCAAGCTTTCAGTAGTCCAAAGCTTAATAAACTGTTTGTTCCGGTGGTTCTTTCAAAATGTTTAACAGGAGTTTCTGTTAAATTCCTTCCAAATTTTTTACCAAGGATTGAAAGCATGATATTTGGGGTAAAGCTTCCAACAGGTATTGAAAAGAGAACACTTTTTAAAAACTTCTTATTATAGAGTCTGAAAGGAGTATTTGCGTCAAGTATTTCGCAACCACTAAGGTTGTAAACATAATCTGATAATACTGAGCTAATAATTTTCCTTGTAAGAGGATCTTTTCTATCTTTTCTTCTACCGAGAATGAGGTCACTTTCATGACGAGCTTCCCAGAGGTGTTGGAAGTCGGAAGGAGCAAATTGATTATCACTATCAATTTGAAAAACATATTCAGTATCATCAGTGAGTGAATGTGAGTAACCCCTTCTAATACTTTCGCCGTGACCGCTATTTTCTTGATGAATAACTTTCATATGAGGTATTTCTTTAGCAAGTTCATCTAAAATTCGCCCAGACTGATCCTTAGAACCATCATTGATGCAAATAAAATATGGAGTGATCTCCATTTTGATAAACTGTCTATTCCAAGATTGAATAACACCCTCTATACATTCTTCTTCATTATATACAGGGATTACGACTGAACATTTATTTTGATTGCTTTTTATCATTAATTACTCCGCTAATATCTATTATAATAAAAGCAGATTTTGTTTGATATAGGGAAATAAAAGGACTTTATGGGCATTAGAAAATATATTGATGAAATAAATACCCAATTATTCGAACTTTCACGAGAAGAAAAAACTAATTTAGTCTTATTAAGCCTTAATATGCTGATCGTTTTACTTGGTTATGCTTTATTAAGATCTCCAGTAGAGTCCCTGTTTATAGAGTATGTAGGAGCTAAAAATTCTCCAAAGGTTTGGCTACTCTCAATTCTTGTCTTGTCTCTTTCGATTTCAATATTTAATACTTTTCAAAAAAAAATAGAAGTTAAGTCTCTCTATGTAGGAACAAGTTTTTTTTTTGCCTCTGGTATGTTTCTATTTTCATACTTTGTTCATCGCGGGAATTATCAATTTGCTTATCCTCTATATATTTTTAAAGAAGTTTATATTGTCCTTTTAATTCACCTTACACTTGGTTTCTTGAATGCATCGATTTCAGAGAAGTTGGCCAAAGTGGTCTACGGACCCTTTGGAGCCATTGGTAGTATCGGAGGAGTTATTGGAGGGCTCTTTGTAGGATCATTTGTTAAACAATTGGGAACTAATGCCGTTATGATGGTGGGTGTGGCAACGTTAATAATTTCATCTTATCTTTTTTCAAGATTAATAAAAACAAGCTTTGTTAAGAAAGAAGAGACCACGCAAGATACAAGTCCAATTCAATCATTAAAGAATGTAAAATCTTATATCTTTTTACTCATATGTCTTGTGGCCGTTTCTCAATTTGTAATCAACCTTTTTTCCTTTAAGTTTAACTTGGTGCTCGAGAGTAGTTTTGCTACTTCTGTTGATAAGGCCCAGTTTCTAGGAAAGATATATTCAGGGGTTAATACTTTTTCGCTACTCGTTCAGTTTTTAGTAATTCCTTTTGTTTTTAAAAGGTTTTCAGAAGGTAAAATTTTAGCGGGTATACCAATAAGCTTCTCAATATTTATTTTTGGGTGCTTGGCGTTAGGCTCACCGGTTATACTTGCAGGTGTGACCTTTGCTTTTCTAAAAGGTATGGATTATTCAATATTTAGCGCCTCAAAAGAATTACTGTATTTTGTTTTGGATCAAAAACAAAAATATGGTGCTAAATATATTGTGGATATGGTCTTTTATAGAGCGTCAAAAGGCTTTATATCTATCTTTTTAATATACTTTCAAACTCCCATCTTGATTGATCTTATGTTAGTGTTTTGCTTAATTCTATGGATTGTTTTACTCATTCCGTTAATTAAGAAATATAACAAATTACACGAACTTAAAGTGAGGAGTATTATATGAATATTTTATTAGATAAATTTGAAACACCTTTTGAGACAACACCATTTGATAAGGTTAAAAACTCAGATTTTTTACCGGCCCTAAAGGAAGCAATTGATATTGCAAAAAAAGATATTGCTAACTTAAAAAATAATTCTGAAAAACCAACATTCAATAATGTTTGTGAAGCTTTAGAAGTAATTGGAAAAGAAGTGAATAAGGTCGGTGGTGTTTTCTTTAATCTTCACTCTGCCGAATCTGATGATGAGCTACAAAACTTAGCCAAAGAATTCAGTCCTATGATGACCGATTTCTATAATGATATTTCTCTTGATACAGATCTTTTTAATAAAGTGAATGAAATTTACGAACAAAAAGATTCTTTAAATCTAACTCAAGAAGAGATGATGCTTTTAACAAAGCAGTACAAGTCTTTTACAAGAAATGGCGCAAACTTAAATGACAAAGACAAAACAAAACTTCGTGAAATTTCTAAAGAACTATCATCATTGAGTCTCGAGTTTGGAGACAATGTTCTTGGTGAAACAAAGAGATATATAAAAGTCATAGATGATGAATCCCTTCTTTCTGGTCTACCTGAGGGAATAAAAGAAGCTGCTGCTATGATTGCAAAAGAGAAAGGTCATGAAGGAAAGTGGGCCATCACTCTTGAGTATCCTAGCTATGTACCAGCAACTACTTATTTAGATAATAGAGATTTGAGAGAGGAACTTTACAGAGCCTTTACCTCAAAAGCATCTAAAGGTGATGATCTTGATAATCAAGAGATCATTAAAAAAATAGCTTGCTTGAGACATGAAAAAGCAAGACTTCTTGGTTATTCTTCTCATGCGGAATTCGTATTAGAGGAAAGAATGGCAGAGAAACCTGAAAAAGTAGAGGACTTCTTAAAAGATCTTCTTGAAAAAGCAAAGCCTGTTGCCATAAATGAAGTTGAAGAACTTAAGAAATTTGCTAACGAAACAGACGGATTAGACCCTAAGGACTTTATGCCATGGGATTACTCTTACTATGCAGAAAAACTGAAGTTAAAGAAGTTTAACTTAGATGATGAAATTCTTAAGCCATATTTTAAACTAGAGAATGTTATCGACGGTGTTTTTACTGTGGCCAGTAAATTATATGGTCTTAAGTTTATGCAAAGACGTGACATTCCTGTTTACCACAAAGATGTAATGGCCTTTGAGGTATTAGATGAGAATGATCGTCACGTTTCTGTTTTCTATGCTGACTTTTTTCCTCGAGAAGGAAAAAGAGCAGGAGCGTGGATGACAAGTTACAGAGATCAGCATTTAGAAGGTAATAGTGATGTAAGACCACATGTTTCTATTGTTTGTAACTTTACAAAGCCAACGGAAACAAAACCTTCGCTTCTAACGTTTAATGAAGTGACAACACTCTTTCATGAGTTTGGTCATGCCCTTCATGGAATGCTTTCAAAGGTTAAGTATGAAAGCTTATCAGGAACAAGTGTTTATTGGGACTTTGTAGAGCTACCTAGTCAAATTTTAGAAAACTGGGCATACGAAAAAGAATGTCTAGATCTGTTTGCGAAGCACTATGAAACCAATGAAAAAATTCCAGCTGAGTATATTCAAAGATTAAAGGACTCTTCTAACTTTCACGAAGGAAGAGCAACATTAAGACAAATTAGCTTTGCACTACTGGATTTGTCATGGCACTCCGGTGATCCATCAAAAATTAAAGAAGTATCAAAGTATGAAAAAGAGGCCATGAAAAACTCTGAGGTTCTACCAGCGATTGATGAGGCCATCATGAGTTGTTCATTTTCTCATATCTTTCAAGGTGGATATTCCGCAGGTTATTACTCTTACAAGTGGGCCGAAGTTTTAGATGCTGACGCTTTTGAAGCTTTCAAAGAAAAAGGTATTTTCAATAAAGAGGTTGCTACAAGCTTCCACGATAATGTTCTTTCAAAAGGTGGATCGTCACACCCTATGGAACTTTATAAAAACTTTAGAGGAAAGGAGCCAACACCTGAGGCATTACTAAGAAGAGCAGGTCTCGTTTAATTTATTTTCAAATGTTTCAAGAGAGTTTCTCCATACTTCGGGGAAACTCTCTTTTTCATTAAGCTCTATGAGATGGGGTAGTAATTGATCTGAATAATCTTCAGAACTTTCTTTTGGAAGAACTGAAGGCAGGTTATCAACACTAATAACATCAAGAGATTCATTAATCTTTAATATAGGATTATCCCAGCTCGTTATTTTGTCATAGATTGGAATAGGATTCAGCTCTCCTGTCGGGTCACAGCTAACATCACAAATAATTTGTAATTGACCTTTTTTCGCAATTGTTTCTTTATCTAGAAAAGGAGGAATTTTTTTCATGATGAGGGCAGTATTTAGAAAAACATGATGATCTAGAATCTCAGGAAAAGGTCCACCTTTCTTTGTTTCTTCATAGTCCCAGAGTGTGGCATTAAGGCCAACATCACCTAATAGCTCATTCGCCGCATGTCCACAGCGACCTAGAGCACCGATAATGATTGTCTTAGGGTTTTTACTAGATAACTCTTTTAGAGATAGTATCTCATCGATAAGTAGTTGCTTATCCTCAAAGCTAGTTAATTGAGGAAAGGTTTTCTCTGGATAAGCTTGTTTATGGTAAAAATACTTAATAGCTGTCGCCGCACCAACATAGCCCGCCCATTTTCCAAAGGCTGCAATTCTTCTTCCATCATTATTAACAAGGAACTCAAGGTCAAATAACCTTCCTTTTCCTTTTTGATACCTTGAGAGAACTTGCTTGGCACCATCTTGACCTTTATATACATGAGCAAAGTAGATGTGATTATGGATAAGCTCAAATGAATCTTCTTTTAATTCTTTTAATCCTAAAACAAAAGCATCTTTAGGTGCTTCTCTCCAAGAATCTTTCTCGGCAATAGTGCAACCAACATTTTCAAACTCTTTGATTTTAAAAATTCGATCTTCAAATTTCTCTACAACGACTTTTGCGCCAGATTGAATAAGCTGTTTTGCTCCAGCAGGAGTTAATGGACTTCTTCGTTCAAATGCTTTGTCTTCGGCCCTTAGCCAAAAGGTTCTACTCATATAATTACTCTATGTAAGTTTCTCTATTAACTTGTTGTCCTTTATAGTTTAACAGTAATTGAAACTCTTTCAAGAAAAGTCTAGGGTATGTTGTTATAAAGAACATGACAGATGAAAAAATTAAAAACTCCATTGTGGTAAGAAAGCCACCAGTTATGCCGATGAGTAATGCGCCAAGGATATTTGGTAATAAGAAGCTAAGCTCTAGCATAGAATGAACATTACTTAACTGCTTAGTCTCAACATTTTCCGAAACATGATTTAGTTGGCTAGTGATTCTTACGAATACAACAATACCCCAAAAAAAGAGTATGATTGCTGACAAAATCCAATAATGTACATTTATCCATATTACAAATAAGAAAGGCTCAAGAAGAAGCGTTAAGCAGGCTATTTTCCCCGGAGCTATGTCTTTTCCAAATTTCTCACTTAAGGTACCTCCAAGAAAGCCACCTAGACCAAATATACCAAGTAGTATTCCGTACTCCTTTTCTCCCTTTCCTAGAAATTCAATTGTGAAAGGTAGTAGAAGAGGAATCAGAATCCCAATGCTAAGGCCCGCTACAAAAGAGTTTAATAGAATTGATTTTAGGTCTCTTCTTTTTTGAACAAACTTAATACCATTTTGTAGCTCTTTAAGTAAGTTACCTTCAGGCTTTTGAATATGCTTATCACTGTAATTAATTCTTAGAAGTAGAATGATTCCAAAAATATAAGTAAGGAGATCAAAGGCGAGAATTTCTTTTGCACCATTAAAGAAGCTAAAGGCATAGGCACCAACTAAAGGTCCCAGTAAATGAAGTATGGCTATAGTACTACCAAATAAACCATTGGCGGCTTTCATCTTTTCGGGAGGGACAAGTTCATTCATTAAGGCCTGACGACTTGGTCTAAATATTCCTGTAAAAAAGGCGATCATTCCTGATAATAGGACAATAAAGAATGGGTTTGTAGTCGTTGCAAGTAAAAGAACGAGAGGAGCACGAAAAACTTCACAAAGTATAAGGACTTTCTTGCGATTAAACCTTTCTCCAATTGGCCCACCAAAAATAATACCTGTTACTAAAAAAATTAGAAATGTAGATTTTAGATAACCAAGACTTGAGTTTTGTTGATTCGTAATACGAAAAATAAAAAGCATGAGGGCGGTATCTGTAATAAATGAGCCTAGCTCTGAGGTGGCTCCTGCAAAATAGAGTCTTCTATAATTAGCTAATTTTAAAATTTTAGGTAACAAGCTATACTCTTTTTAAAAGATCTTCTTTTGCTTCACTTAATTCAGTCATAAGCCTATCAACAATCTCTTTTGTAGATTCTTGTTTATTAACAAATTCAATTGAAGGGCCAGCACACCAGACACTTTTATAGGTTGCACCAAATGCTGCAGATTCTAAAAGCTTCATACCCTTATAATAAGTTAACATTTTGGCGTACTTTTTTATTTTTTTATTTTTATTTAAAAAAGATTCGAGAAAGTTTTGCTCCAGTCCTATCTTTTCTACATAAGGAGTTTTTATAACTGTACAAGGAGTTCCACTTACTTTGGTTGTAAGAGCTATATCTTTTGCACCGTAATCCACAATAGCTTGTTTGTAGGCATCGTTAACACCACATTCTTTAACTGCAATGAAGGGACTTCCAATAGAAGCGCCTTCTGCACCCATGGCCAGAACTGAAAGTAATCCTGCACCGGTTCCAACACCTCCAGCACTAATAACCGGAAGAGTACACTTATCTAAGAGCATAGGAACTAAGATTGATGCTGGAGTCGGTCCAGCATGTCCACCTGCTCCAGAATTAACAGCGATGATTGCATCAGCACCAAGCTCTTGAACCTTAAGAGCGTACTCAACATCGACAACATCACAAATAATTTTCACCCCTAAAGGTTGAAGTCTTTTGATCACTTCCTTGGGGCTTCCTAAACTTGTAATAATATATTGAGGAGGATATTTTTCACAAACCTTAATTTGTTTTTCTAGAGATACATTTGATTTGTTAACAATGAGGTTTACGCCAAAGCAAGGACATTTCTCCTTTAGCTCTTTCATTGCTTCTTCAAATTCTTCAGGAGTTCTCCAATTAAGAGCTGGTACACAACCTGTAATACCTGCTTCTGCCGCTGCAAATAGCATCTCCTTATTTGATACTAAAAACATAGGGGCCATAATAATTGGATACTTGATCTTAAAAGTTTCTGTAATCCATGTGTTCATAAATCGACTCTCGCACTGTATAAAACGTCTAAATTTAGTACTTTATCCTACCATAAAATACACCCGAATATGTAAGAACTTATCAGACTTATTATAGTAATCGCTTAATTAAAAATAGGGTAGACTATTTTCACTCGCAATGAAAGAGAGATGGCAATCACGGATGATCCATCGCCTGCTTTAGGAGGGCAAAATGAAATTTGTTTTTTCAATATTAGTATTATTAGTGTCAAACGCATTCGCTCATAACACTGAACTACCTACAGAATTAAAAAATAGCGACAGAGAAATTTGGATCACGGTTGGTGCAGATGCTGTTAACAGTTTTCAAAAGAGTGTAGGTCTTGATAGTGCAGTAGAACATGCAAGTCAGGACGGAATCACAGTCATGAAAATCAAAGAGTCAGATATTGGAGCAATGTCTCATCTGATGCATGAAGATTTTAATAGATGTGGTGGATTTGTTGCTCATGAATCGGAAGAGGAAGCTTATAAAGAGTTGAACTCTGGAGCAGAAAGATTATTTGCTGAAAAAGCTGTTCTTGTTGATTATACAATTGATCAAAATGATTTAGTTAAGAGTGCAATCGAGCAAGTGAATGAATTTAAAATGAGATCAACGATCGAAAAACTTTCTTCATTTAAAAATAGATACTACAAATCATCAACTGGTGTTGATTCAAGTAAGTGGATTCTTTCAAAGTGGAATGAACTTGCTGGAAGTCGAACTGACGCAAAGGCTTTTGAGTTCAAGCATAACAGATGGCCACAGCCGACAGTTATTCTAGAGATCAAGGGTAAGAGTGAAGATGTTGTGATTATTGGTGGTCACGCTGACTCTATTGCCGGTTGGTTTGGTAGAGAAAATGCAAAAGCTCCAGGTGCAGATGATAACGCTTCAGGAATTGCGACAATTACGGAAGTTGCTAGAGTTCTACTTGAAAGTGGATATGTTCCAGAGAAGACTCTTGCTTTTATGGGATATGCAGCAGAAGAAGTCGGTCTCCTTGGATCAAAAGAAGTTGCTCAAGACTATAAAGCAAAAGGTAAGAATGTTATTGGTGTTCTTCAATTAGATATGACTAACTTTAATGGTTCAGAGCTCGATATTGTTATGATGAGCGATTATACTAATGCAGCTCAGAACGCCTTCGTAGGAAACCTAATTGATAATTACCTACCAGGAGTTAAGTGGGGCTATGATAAGTGTGGTTATGCATGCTCTGATCATGCTTCATGGACATCTGCAGGTTACCCAGCGTCAATGCCATTTGAGTCTAAGAAGGGCGATATGAACAGAAATATTCATACTTCTAGAGATACAATCTCTCAATCAAATGGAACGGCTGATCATGCTGCTAAGTTCGCTAAGATGGCCTTAGCCTTTATGATCGAATTAGATAAATAATAGACAATTTACCGATGCTCTCATCTTGTGTATGATGAGAGCATAACTTAAAAACGGAAATTGCAAGTGTCTCAACACGACCTAAATCACCTACCAGACTATTCCAATATAAAAAACTTTATTGATTCTGAAAGAAAAACTATTACGAAAGTAAATGGCTTTTCTGGAGAAGATGAAAGCTTTGTAAGAGAAGAAGAAGACGCTCTTCTGATTTTAGAATTTCTTGAAGATGTTCAAACAACAATTAGAGAATTTTTAAAACAATACCCAAGCTTAACAAAGAGCTTCTCTAAAGAATTTGTTAACTTTAATGAATTCGTTTCAAGAAGTAATGTTCTCGAATTAATTTTCTTAGATGACTGCCTCTTTCCAGAAAGAGAGATGTTTTACTTTGGGCAAGATGGTGAAGTTAATCAAAAGGTCTTAGATCTAAGTAAGAAAAGTATTATAGATTGGATTGAAGTCACTAAGAGTTCTCATCAAGCTTCACAGACAATGATTAAAGAGAATTTGACCATTGATGTGAGAATGGGAGACCTTCCATGTACATGTGTTGCTTGCCAAGGGGACTACCGAGGAAAGCTTAGGGAAATTGTTTTATCTGAAAGTGAAAAAATAGTTGAGGAACTTGAAAAAGACTTTGACGAAAGATTAGAAAAAATTGGTATTGATGATGCTTACTACCTCTTTAATCAAATGCAAAAAGCAGTTGAAAAATCTCTTTTTAAACAAAGATCAAGATTAAAAAGAAGTACAATTAATAGACTTGAATCTCAAATTAAAAATACCATAAAAGAGAAATTTACTTTTCCTTCTGATCTTGCAAAAAGACAAGAACACAAATTACTACCATTTCTTAAAGGTCTACTCTACGAGGACGACATTAATGATGACTTAGTTGGCGAAGAAGAAATGAAGAAGTTCTTCAACCAAATGGGACAAGGTATTTGGCGTAGTGAAAAGTATCTTGGTCGAGAGTTTAAGAAATTAATTAAGTCAGTAATGGTTCTTAAGAGAAAAGATATCTCAGGAACAATTCTACAAGAGTATATTGGAGAGTTTTGGATTCATAGTCAGGCCAGAACGATAAAGAGAAAAATTATTTATCATATGGGTCCTACTAACTCCGGTAAGACCTACCATTCCATCGAAGCTTTAAGTAAAGCAGGAAAAGGATGTTATCTTGCTCCTCTTCGCTTACTAGCTGCAGAATTGTACGACACATTAAATAATAAAGGATGTACGACAACACTTCTTACAGGTGAAGAAGTCATAGAAATTCCTAACTCTACTCACTACTCATCGACAATTGAAATGGCCAAGTTGAATGAAGCATTTGATTGTGCCGTCATTGATGAAATACAGATGATCACAGATAAGCAAAGAGGCTGGGCCTGGACACGGGCACTGGTAAATATTTTTGCAACTGAAGTTCACCTATGTGGAGACTCAAGTGCATTAAATCTTGTTCAACAAATTGTTGAGCTTTGCGGTGATGAGCTTGAAATAAAAAATTATGAGAGAATGACGAAGCTTGAGGTTCAAGAAAAGCCAATCATTTTATCTCAACTAGAAAAAAATGATGCATTAATTGTTTTTTCAAGAAGAAATGCACTTCGCTATAAAAGAGACCTCGAGAGACTCGGGTTTAAAGTATCAATTGTTTACGGAAGACTTTCTCCTGAGGTTCGACGGGAACAAGCTCGAAAGTTTGATGTTGGTGAAACCGATATTATGGTTAGTACCGATGCAATTGCTATGGGGATGAACTTGCCAATTAAGCGAGTGGTTTTCTCTACCTTAACGAAGCACTATAACAATCAAGAACATATGATCACTGATAGTGAGATCAAGCAAATTGCTGGTAGAGCAGGTCGATATAAAAGATTTCCGACAGGATATGTAACTTGCTTAACTAAAGTGGATGAGGGATTAGAGCAAGTACAAGAAGCTCTATCTATTCAGTTAGATCAATCTACGAAATGTATGGTTGGTCCTGACCTTGATATTTTTAGCCAAGTGAATGGTGCTCTTGATAGTAATGGCTTAACTCAGCTTAAGCTTTCAGAGTTCTTACGTTTATTTAATACCATGACTTTTCAAAAGCCTTTCTATTGTGTTGAGCTCAAGGAAATGATTGAATTATCTGAGACCGTTGAAGACGCAGATGAAAAAGAAATTTTAACAAATGCTGAAATCTTTGGTTTTGCTTGTGCTCCAGTTAACCTAGGGTTACTTGAGCATGTTCAATACTATGTTTGGATACTAAATCACTTTGTTGCTTCACAATCAATTCCAAACGAAGAAATTGACCATAAGTCTAACGACATTGATTATTTAGAAACTTCAATTAAGTGTGTAGAGCTTTATCAATGGCTGAGTAGACACTTTAATAATAAAAACTTCTTTTATGAGGAAGAAAAGTTATTAGATAATAAGTCTTTGGCCATAGAGAAGTTGAATACACTCTTGAGTGCTAAAATTATTCCAACTTGTAGTAGCTGCGGCTGTAAATTGCCAGATAACTCTCGATTTAATATTTGTGAACAATGCTTTCATGAAAGAAAGTTTAAGAGAGGTCGTAAGGGCTATCTAGGTTCAAATCCAAGTAATAATAAGTCTGGAAATAAAGGCTCTAAGAAGAAGTCATATAAAAAAGCTGGTGAGGGAAATTCTAAGAAGTTTGCCAAGATCGCAGGGAAAAATTCTGGTGGTTCAGGCAAGAAAAAAGGTGTCTCTACCAAAAGAAAAAGAAAGAAAAGATAATTCATGAGTTCTTTAGGTGAATACTGTAAAACATTGCTAGATGGTACTGACCTAGGTGAAAAACTCTATCAAGTAGATAATATTGATTTTGATTTATGTTATGAACCTCATGAAAGTAAAACACCCGGAAGACCAAAACACTTAGAGTTCTCAAGCGTTCAGGCCAAGTTTCCAAAGAAAACAACTTTCCATTTAGATGAAAAAAAAGGCGTTGCTTTGCACTTCTTTGCCAATCATGAGCTTTTAGCAATTGAAATGTTTGCTCAGGCCCTCTTGCTCTTTCCTGAAGTCGATACACAAACAAAAAAGAGTGTGTTGGCCACAATTCATGATGAACAAAAACATTTGGAAATATACATCAAAAGAATGAATGACTTTGGGGTTGAATTTGGCGACCTCCCTGTGAACAGTTTTTTTTGGGAGTATATGCCGGCAGTTAAATCATTTGAAGAGTTCTATGCCCTTATGGCCTTAACCTTTGAGCAGGCCAATTTAGACTTTGCTTCTTACTATCGAAGTATTTTTAATGAGATTGAAGATTTTGAATCTGCAAAAATTATGGATACTGTCTATAAAGATGAAATTTCTCATGTTGCTCGAGGAGTAAAGTATATTAAATCAAAAATTAAAGATCAGTCTTTATTTGAATATTATCAAGAATTGCTTCCTGATAAAATATCCCCCTCAAGAGGAAAGGGAATAACCTTTGACTTTGAAGGAAGGCAACTTGCAGGGTTAGATCATGATTTCATCAACTCTTTAGATAGCTATAGAGATGATTTTTCAGTGGTAAATAGAAAGCAATGGAAAAAATAATATATTACCTTAACGATAATTATGAACAGTGCTTATCATCTGGAAAAATAATTGAAAATCAACATTCCGCTTGGGATGATCTTTTCTTATGGTGTGAAAATGCTGATGTTTGCCTAAAAACAAATACTGAATATAATCCCAAATTTTTAGACTACATAGAAAAAACAAAAGAAGAAGAATGTCCAAATGTAGTAAAAGTGGGCAGGGCCAATCCATGGTGGGGAAAGTATGACCAAATAGAATTGGCAAAAAAAATAAACTCTAAAGAATTTTCATTTGAGTTATCTAAACAGCTAGGACTTATTAATCACGATGGCGGGATCTTTTTTGGAAGAGATATTGAGTTTAAGAAAAACTATATTTGTAAGGATATTTATTCATTTAGTGGGATAAATACTTTTATCACAAATATTCCTGAAACTCTTAAGTTTTTAAATATGGATTCAAAATATCTCTACGAAGAAAATTTACCAAGAATTGCCGATTTTGGTACTTCTCTTATGCCAGACGGTAAAATCTTTTTTTCAGAAAATATAATCAATAAAAACTTCTTTTATAAGGGCTCCTTTGTTGGCCAGTTAGAAGATAAAACTCATGTTGAGGAATCCTTAAAACCTGTATTCAAAGAAATAAAAAAACTTGGCTGGGAAGATGTCATACAGATTGATTCTATAAAGTATCAAAAAAGCACAAAAACTGATTACTATTTATTAATGGAAATTAATGCAAGAAAGAGTATGGGATTAATTTCAAATCTAATGAAAAACAAAATTAACTTGAATAGTCCTCTTGCAGGATGGTTCATTTTTAATAAAAAAGACTTAAGAGTTAAAACATTTACAGACTGTTTACTGGCGATTGAAGACGATTTACTTGAAAAGAATGATCAAAAAGGTGTTGTTATCACTAGTTCATTTCACTATAAATTTGTTCACTTTTTAATTTTTGATGATTCAAAAAAAGAGATAAATTTAAGATTAATGAAATTATGGAAAAAAGTAAGTGATAAGAGATTACCGATTGAGTTTATTATAGATTTCTAAAAGTAATTCTCCCGCTTCTTCCATATTTTTAGCATATGATAAAAACCCATCTTCATGACCCTTCATCACAATAATTCCTTTATCAGGTAAATCAAGGTTTAAGAATTGTTTGGCCATTTCAGGTGTGCCATATTCTACATCTGCTGGAGTTGCGAGATCATGATTTTCGCTAAGATATTTCCAAATGATATTGTCGTGGACATGAAAAATAGCATTTATGTCAGACTTCGCCTTATAAAGAGAGAAGTGAGATGGTGTTTCACTACTTGGAGAGCACGGACCTGAAGAAGTAACAGAGAAGTTTTCTTGATCAAAATTCAAGACTCTAACATAATCATTTCCATCAAGATTTTTCTTGTGACCTGTCTGTGTCCCTGTAATTAAAAACTGGGGTTCTGAAGTTTGTAATATATCTGAGTAATCTACTTTTACACTAAGGTTGCCGTAACCAATGTTTGAAGGGCAGTAACTACCTATTAACTTGATATCCCAGAGCTTTTCTCTCCAGCTTTCGAGAGTCCTGTATTCATTGGGCTCAAGAGCATTTGTTTGAAAATGCTCCTTAGTATTGAATTTTATTACACCTTCATTAATATCAACCACTTAACTTTTTCCTAAATATTTCGATAAGTTAAAAAACAGATAAAAAATATCTTATTTGCGTAGAGTTGGCAAAGACTTGTTCCCAAGGAAAGGATATGAGTAAGTTAGATGAGTTAAAAGAAAAATTTCAAGACATGATTTCTGACCTTAGAAGTAAGCTTCCTGGTGGAAATAAGTCTGATGATGAATATGAAGATGATGATGAATTTGATGAGGACACAGGTGAGTTTGATGTTGATGCAGAAGAATCTGAAGCAATTGCCTCTGACAAGACTGATGTAGATATTGAAGGTGAATCTGAGAGCGAAGACGCAGACGACGAAGACGAGGATGACGATCTAGATGACGACGAAGAGGAAGAGTTAGACGAAGAGCAAGCAAAGGCAGAAAAGAAGAAAAAGTTAATGAGAGTTGGTCTCATTGTTATTGTTATCGCCTTGGCCGCTGATTCATTTTTAAATACTGATGACAGTGCTGAAGACGAAGCTCAGAAAATCCTTAATGCTGCACCAAAACCTAAACCAAAACGAAAGGTAAGAAAAAAGAAAAAAGTTGCGAAAGAAAATGTCGAGCAAGCAAATAAAAATAAAGAAGTAGTTGTAGCAGAAGTAGAAGACAAGAAAACTGCGGTAGAAAAAGCACCAACTGAGAAAATTGTCGTACCACAAGAAGCAAAACAAGAAGTAAAAAAAGAACCAGTAAAAGAACCAGTAAAAGAACCAGTCGTAGAACCAGTTGAAGTTAAGGTTGCAGTTAAAGAACCTACTCCAGAAGTAGAAGAGATTAAGGTAGCTGAAGTAAAAGCTCCTGAAATGAAAGATGAGCCATCCACAGATCAGCCTGATGAGAAGAAAGAACCAGTTGTTGATATACCTCCAGAGACAAATGCCGTTCCATTGGGAATGGAGGAGCGTGTAGGAGAGAGCTCTGTTAAAGAAGAAAAGTCAGGTTCACTTGATGAACAGATGAAAGAGATTGCAAAGAAAACGGAAGAGCAAAAAGAGATTTCTGATCAAGAGCAAAAGAAAATTGATGACCTTAAGTACGTTGAACCTCCAAATTATACTCGCTATGGGCGAGGCCTCGTTTATAACTGTATAGAGAAACATTGGGCCTGTGTTGATAAGTTTGCTTATCTTCAGTGTCGAGAAAATTTAAGGTGGTCTAAGCAAAATAGTAAAGATCCGGAGTGTGTGATCAAAAATGTTTATATGAGTGATGATGACTGTTCAAAAGTGCAGGCTTATTACATCAATACAAATGAAGCGACAGACTTTTGTGAAAGAGGCCAAACATCTGAAACAGAAGTAAATGATCTAGAACAAGCTGCCACCGAACTTATTATTAACTAGACTCAGAAGAAGTGAACGATTTCACTTCTGGTTGAGGCTAGAATACTCAGAGGATTTTATATTCTCTTGGTCGACTAAGCAGCGTCTTTTGCGAATTCACCTTCGATAATTGAAAGTGTAAATGTGGATTCGTTCTTGTTTTTCTCTCTTGCCATTGCTTCACAGAATTTTTCTACAAGAAATGGGTCAAATTGACTTCCTGAAAATTCATGTAGTTCTTCGAAAGCAACTTCATAAGGAAGACCTTTACGATAAGGTCTTGTTGATGTCATAGCATCAAATGTATCGGCAATAAGTATAATTCTTGAAAAGAGAGGTATCTCTTCCCCTTTCATACCGTCCGGGTAACCTCTACCATCATATCTTTCATGGTGATGACGAGCGTACTTAGCAGCTTGTTCAAAAGGCTTAAAACCTTCAAGAATCTCAGCAGACTTTTCTGGATGGCTCTTCATAACTATAAATTCTTCTTCTGTTAATCTCGCTGGCTTACAAAGGACTTCATCAGGTACGGCAATCTTTCCGATATCGTGAAATAGAGAAGCCATTTCAAGGTCGTATAAACCCTCTTCATCAAGACCTATCTCTTTACCTAGGACTAGTGAGTAATAAGTAACACGCATTGAATGACCGTAGGTATAATGGTCTTTACAGTCCAGTGCATGAAGGATTGATCTAACTGCCATTTCGCAGAATTCTTTTTGTTCAGCTTTGAGAGCGTTGACCTCTTTAGTTAAAGACTCAACAGTTTTCTTTTCACTGATTCCATTATTCCCATGTAGAGAAACAACATTTTTCATATCAACCACTTTGTTCTTTTTTGGCATAGCAATGGCCCTTAGTTCACTACTTATAATTACTATTTTAGCTTCGCTTTGATGCGTCTCGGTATTTTTTTGTGTTTACTTTAACTTTTAGGGCGGTCTTAACGAACTTTCAGGTAGTTATGTCATGATAGGAAAAAGTTCACACTGACACGAATTCTTTGCATATAATGGAAATTCGAAGCTTTACCAAGGTCGTGAATTGGCCTGTTAAAAAGGAATTTGTCGCTAAAATGAGTCAATTAATTGTTTTTAGAAGAGATACGAAACTAGATTACTACTTAGCTCCAATTGAGAGTGACTTTAGTGATTATGCTTTAGAACTTGTTTTTGGAGATATTAAGGATTGGTTACTATATAAGAAGTCCCTTGTGTCACCTGAAAATATTATTGTTATAGATTATGCAATTATTGCTAAAGACTTTGAAAGGCTTAACGTTATTCGGAAAGTGACAAACGCAACCATGTTACTTGCCTTCGATGGAAAGACTATTGGAGATAAAGAATGGGACCTTTTAGAGTTGTGCCGTAAGACGAGAGATATTGAAGGTGTTATTGATTATGGGCAAGACGTAAAAATGTCTTATCCAATGATTCGTTCATTACTAGATAAGACAAGGCTTCTAAAAGAGTTTGCTCAAGCCAAAGAAGTTAAAGAAAACTTAAACAAAATAATGAGACTCTCTTTGAGTGAATTGCAAAGAGTTAAAAAGCTTCATGAACAATTAGTTCCTTTGAAACAAGAGAAAATTAAAGGACTAACACTTTCCTCAAAATTCGCCGCAGGTATGAGTAATGGTGGTGAGTTTTTTGACCTTGTAAAAAGAGAGGGAGAAATTTGCATTGTTCTTTCGAGTGCTCAAAGCTATGTCACATCAAGTATCATTTTATCTCACTTTGAGTCTTTGGCCGATATAAAGACACTAGATAAAGAATCAATTGAAACATTTTTAGAAGAGCTTATAAATGAATGTCGAGAGCTTGAACTAATAGATAGAGATCAACCGGATTTGCTACAATTTTTTGTGTTAAAAGTTGATATGAAAAACCTTCAGTACTTTGGTTACTCCTTCGGAGATTTCAAATTTACAAGCAATACATCTGAGTTTGACCTTAGTAATAACTTTCCTTTAAATGAAAACTATTTTGATAAGGCTTATTTTAAAGGAAGTCTCGATAGAGCTCAGCAGGTGACAATACTTTCACCAGGGGTTAGTCGAAACCTTGATTCAACGGACGAAGTTATTGTAAGATTATTAGAAGATGCTCAAATTACAAATGCAAAAAACTTTTTAAATGAAGTCTTTTTTCAATTAAAAAAATCAAATAAATCAGAATTTTTGAAGCATGACGCTTCAGTTTTAGTTTTAGAGGTAGATCCAAATGTTATCGTCCAAATTTAGAAAAATAATTTTAATACTCATCTCTATTTGTAATCTTAGCTTGTTGGCCTATACGGATAATGAATGTTTAGGTTCTTCCTACAATGTAACAATTAAACATAAGGGACAGCCATTCGGGCTAGCTGAAAATATATTAACGGTAGAAAAAGATGTATGTATTTTAAAAGTTAGTCATCAGCAATTAAAATTTTTAAACAAAAGCTGGATGATTGATGTTTGTAGAGAGCCAGTACACATTAAAGGAACTAAAGGTGCTGTGGAAATTATTAAAAAAACAAATGGATGTTCAAGTCGCTCAACTGATGAGTTCTGTGGAAAGTTTAAAACTCTACGAACGTTAATAGAAGATGATGGTTTAATTTTCGCAGAAGGGAACAAAGAAAATATTGAGTCTGATCACGGTAAAGTGTATTGCTCATATCAGTTACTGAATGCTTATTTAGACAGGGACTTTGTTTTTTCTAGTAGTAGGAAGTATGCAGATGTCTTAAATGCTAAAAAGAAAGAAGTTGAGGTAGAGGTTGAACAAGAGTCTAAGCCTATTGCTCCTCGACCTGTGATGGAGGGAGATAGCTCCCCTGAGCCAACACCAAGTGCTCCAGTAGAACCAAGTGAGAGTAGTGATGAAAATAATAGAGATGATCAGAAGTTAGACCCTCAAACAACTACTTTTTAGAAGCTTGTAGGGCCTGCTCTAAGTCTGAGATTAGATCATCAACATGTTCAATGCCAACACTTAGTCGAATAAGGTTATCCGTTATTCCTAGTTCATCTCTTATGTTTTTTGGAACTGATGCGTGGGTCATTGTTACAGGGTGGCCAATTAAACTTTCGACTCCACCTAAGCTTTCAGCAAGAGCAAAGAGTTTCACTTTAGATAAAAATTTCTTTGATCTTTTAATGTCACCCTTTAAAAGAAATGAAATCATTATGACCATTAATATATTTTGTCATTGAATGCATAACCACATCAGCGCCAAGATCAATTGGGTTTTGAAAGTAAGGACTCATAAAAGTATTATCAACGACACTCATTGCTTTATATTTTTTTGCAAGTGTTGTTATTTTCGTAAGGTCTGTTATTTTTAAAAGTGGGTTCGTAGGTGACTCAACCCAGAGAAGTGTCGGTTTATGCTTTATAATTTTCTCTTCAAGTTCTTTTAAGTTTGTAGTATCGACAAAAATAAAATTATGTACCTTCTGAAAGACAGTTGTAAATAATCGATAAGTTCCACCGTATACATCATCTCCACAAAGAATGGTACTTCCCATTGGAAGTGCGTGCATCATCAGAGTCGTAACACTTAACCCTGATGCCGTGACTAATGCATATTTTGCATTCTCTAAAGAACCTAAACAATCCTCTAGTCTCGTTCTCGTTGGACTATGGGAACGAGTATACTCGTATCCTTTATGTACTCCAGGCGAAGATTGAGCATAGGTGGTTGTCTGATAAATTGGAGGCATAATTGCTCCAGTTTCTTTATCAGGATGGCCGCCTACGTGAATTGCCTTAGTTGCTTTATTTAGCTTCTTTGTGTCAGTTTTTGCCATAGCAATAGTACTTAATAAGTTCTAGTTTCACTGATATATTTTAGAACATCGATATCAGTAAGGATGTCTACCACCTTTCCATCTTTTGTAACAAGGGCAACTTCTTTTTGTAAGAGAGCGTCTGCAACGTTTGAAAGAAGTTCGTTTGTATCGACAGTTTTAAACTTATTATCGAAGGCCAAAGAAATACTATCGCTCTTACTAAATTCACCCATAAGAACAGGTCTTAATAGTTTTGTTTCTGTAACCAAACCTTTTAAAGCACCTTTTGTTGTTAGAACTGGAAGTTGAGAAATTCCTTTCTCAATCATTAGTTCAAGAGCTTCTCCGATTGATGCCGTATCAGTTATTGTTAAGACATCAGAACTCTTTCCAAGCTTTGCAAGCACGTCTTTAATTTGAACATCAAAACTACTATCAAGGTAACCATTGTCACTCATCCAGTCGTCATTATATATTTTAGAAGCATAACGATTTCCAGAATCATGAAGGACAACAACAATCTTTTCAGGCTTCTCTAGTTTTCTTGCGTAGTTTAGGGCCCCCACAATAGCAGCACCAGCACTACCGCCAGCGTATATACCTTCTTCTTTTAAAAGTCGTCTTGTCATTAAAAATGATTCTTTATCTCCAATAATTTCCCAATCATCAATGACATCAAAGTCATAATTTTCAGGAATAAAGTCTTCTCCAACACCTTCTAAAACATAAGACTTAGCTTCACAGTATTCACCAGTTCTTGCATAGTGAGCAACAATCGAACCTACACAATCAATACCAATGATTTTAACCTGAGGCATTTTTTCTTTTAAGTATTTTCCAAAACCAGAGATTGTTCCACCAGTTCCAACTGTGGCCATAAAGGTATCGAAGTCACCTTTTGTCTGCTCAAACAATTCTGGAGCAGTCCAATTATAGTGAGTGTTTCTGTTGTGAAGATTATCGTATTGATTAACATAGAAACTATTTGGAATAGTCTCGGCTAAGTTTTTCGAAACACTATAGTATGAACGAGGGTCATCAGGTTCAACATTTGTAGGACAGACTACAACTTTTGCACCAAATGCTCTTAGGTTATCAATTTTTTCCTGTGATTGTTTATCTGCAAGAACAAAAATACATTTATAACCATGAACAGCTGCCCACATGGCAAGTCCAACACCTGTATTTCCTGAAGTTCCTTCAATAATTGTTCCGCCTGGCTTTAATGTTCCATCTTTAATGGCCTCGTCGAGCATGTACGCACCAATTCTATCTTTAATAGAACCACCAGGATTCATAAACTCTAGCTTTACATATATATCTGATTCAATATCACTTCCAATATGGTTGAGTTTCACAATTGGAGTTCCTCCGATTGCTTTTAAAACATTTGGCTGTGATCCTTTCATTAATTCCATTTATAACTCCCAATTATTGATTTAATTTTATTGATTCTTTTGCTGCAGCTACCGTGGATAGTCTTGCAATGATTGAATAGACAGCTTCCTTAGATTGAAAATCATTCTTTTCTCTAATTTCACTGATACAGTACTTTCGAAAAACCATTCCACGACTATTTAAATTTTCATTAGCTGCTCTAGATTCATTTGCTCTAACAAAGCCACCAATTGGCTTTCCACCCGCGAGATAAATCGTGATTTCCGCGGCCATATCGTCATATCTTAAAATTGAGTCCACACCTTCTTGAACTAAAAGCGAAGTGAATTTAATTTTATTTTTTCCAATATTCATTTTGTCTCTATTCTTTCTGTTCATAGAAACGATCTCTTCGCCTGAACTCACGACTGAAATTCCCATCCCATAAGTTCCTTGAGAGGCTTTTACGAAAACTTTTCGATGATCATCTTCAGACGTTTTTATCTTTGCGAGTAGTTCATCAACAGTATTTCCCAATTCTTCGAGACCTTCTTTTGTTGAAAAATCTATTCCTTCCCTCGTTAGAAACAATGCTTGTAGGAGGCAAGGATCAATAGAGAATTCTTCAGCAAACTGATTTGCTACCGTTTTATATTCTTGGAAATGCTCGTTCTTTTGTCTTTTAAACCAACCTAGAGATGGAGAAGGAGCAATGGGAGTTTTAATTGTCTTCCAGTCGATCTTAATCGGATTACTTTGGTCATTGTTAAGAATCGCAAAGTCGAGCTGAGTCTCACCTGCAAATAAAATATTATCGTTAATAACAGCTTTATGTATTTTAATTTCAAATTTTGATTGTGAGAGTAAAATCACTTCATTTGATGTTTCAAAAAGATTTTCGTCAAAGCTTAGAAATGTTACTTCATATCCTTCATCCATCAATGCCTTTGATAAAAAAGCCAGGTGATCTAGATAAAATAAATTTTTGGTATTTGATTCAGGAATGATTCCAATTTTTTCAATATCATTTCCAAATGTATTAATAGTTTCTCTGAATTGCTTTCCTGAAGCATCGAGATCCAGCTGGCAAAGATTATTAAATCCGGCAGGATAAATATTATTATCAACAGGTGCAAACTTATCTTTGCTTTCTCTTATATCTACAGATGTATAAAACGGAATAGGTAAGTTTTTACTTTGCTCATCTATATATTGATTAACTTTATTCCAGTTATTGGTGATAAAGCTTTCTAACGATTCTTTTGAATCTATATCGTAGGACATGGGTCCTCCTGGATTTTATTCGCTCCAGGATTTAGCAAGTTCAGAGACATGATTAGCTGGAGCTGGGTGAAATACCTCAGGAAATGGTAGTACTTTTTGATAACCTTTTCCTGCAAACTCTTTTAACTTATTTTCTCTATCTCGCATAGTGTTTCTGAGGTGTGTCATGTCACTGTTTGGCATTTCCTCTTCCCATTTTTCAATATAGGGTCCAAGACATTTGTTTATAGCTAGAAAGCTATCTAAGTGCATAAACCCTTGAGCTTGAGCCTGCAAGTCACTGGCTTCTTCTATCTTGTGTTGCTCAACTGAAGTGACAAGAAACCAGTTGGAAAACGCTTCTTTTTTAAGGTCTTCTTGGAAGTCTAGGGCCATAAGAAAGCTGTCTTTATTCTTATAGAGACCAATAACGGCATCAATGAATTCTTCAACAAAGTTCTTTCCCGTTACTTTTTCTAGGTAAGAGAGAAGTTTATTAACTCCAGATTTTACAATTTTACCAATAAAGCTTTTCTTCTCTGATCCATCCTTAGGACCAAAACTTTTACCTAGGTATTTGAATATTTCTACAAATGACTTATCAAAAAAATGCTTTATTTTTTGGGAACCCGCTAGAAAATCAATGAAATGTTTTCCAGGGGGTGTGTCTAAGATGATTGTATCGTAAACACCACTTTTGAGTTGATACTGAACCTCAACAATGGCCATAATTTCATTCATTCCGCCATAAGGCTTCGTAAGAACTTTAACAATTCGATTATCCAGTTCTTTGAAAGTATTATTAGCTTTCCCCATTTTTTGAATGGTTGAAGAAGGGTTCATTAAGAGAGCATCAAAAGAACAGTTGAAATCATCAAATGTTTCGGGACTTATTTTAATAACATCACCGGAATCATCGTCACTCATTCCAAGAATTTGTTTCAATCTCTTTGCTGGATCAATAGTGATAAGAAGAACTTTTTTACCAAGAGAAGCCAAGTATAAGGCCCTTGAGGTTGCAAGAGTTGTCTTTCCAACTCCTCCTGTTCCACAAAATAATTCAATAGGCTTATTAATCATCAGAAACTCCATTCTTTGTAAGTTCCTTGATCATATTCTCAATAACATCATAGGCACTAATGCTTGGATGATGAGAAAGCACAAAGCTAAGCCTATCTTTTGATGAATTAAAAACTCTCTCTTCAAGTTCAATTTTTGTTTTTAAAAAATCAGGTAAAGTCTCTTTGGTATTTAATACTTCTTCATTCAGGCCATAGCAGTCATTTAAAACTACTTGATTATCATGAATATTTCGTTCTTTAAGACTTTGATCTAATTCAATAGACTCCTGAAGAGACATTTCTGTAGGTAGTGTTAGGAGAATTGTTTTCAGTGCCCCAGGTTTGTATATAAAATTGTGAAGCCTATCGATATCTTCAACAATCTTACCGGCACTAAAGATCTCTCTAAAATTATGTGAGGCTTCAAACATAGTCAAAGCGTGACCTGAAGAAGGGGAGTCCATGACAATTGTAAGTTCTGGATCTTCTTCTAGCATATTCACAAGGTGTCCCAGAAGAATCATTTGATTTAAACCTGGCAACATATTAAAGAGTGCTTTAAAAAATGGAGTTTTTAAAATCCAAGTCGCAACAATTTCGCTTCCTAATTTTTTTGCAATATAAAGACGTGCACTTTCGATAAGTTCGAGCTGAAAATGTTCAACACCAACTTTATTAATGAGATCAGTGTTTATAGCTTGATCGAAGTTGTTATAAACAGCTTTAAAACCTTTTTCATTTAATACTTTTGTAAGTGCTATGGAGAATGAAGTTTTACCAACTCCACCTTTTCCAGTAACTACAATTAACCTAGCTAAGGGATTAGAAGGAATAAAGTACTGTAATGAGTAATTTGAAATATGATCCTTCAACTTCTGAACCTACTTCTTGCTTAACGTCGAATGGATTATGATAATGAATCAAGACGCCAGTTGTAAACATTCTGTTTAATCGTAACTCGGCACCTAATCCTAAATGATCTCCAAAAACGACTTTAGTTTCAGACTCTCTAACGACTCCGCTAACTGGTCTCTTAATTCGAGGAGAGTAAAACCCAAATCCACCAACAACATATGGTGAAAAACTATCAAAATTAAATATTTTTGCTTTTATACCAAGAGCAAGACCTCTTATTAGTGAGTATGTTTGTCTAAACTCATGTTTTGAGTAATGAAAGTTGGCCATGAAATCAAAAGAGTGACTAGCACTGTAGGTATAGATGATATCTGCTGTAATTTTATCTTCACCGTAGTTATCAAAGTCACCATGAACAAATGTTTGTCCAACACCAACACCTACTGAATGAAGTTTTAAAGCATTTGGGATCCTTGCCTCTGGTGCAGAAGCTTCAGGTTTTGTTTCCTGTGCTTTTTTCTTAGAGGTAAGGGCCTTGATAGACTCTTTTGCGTGTAAAAATGAAAAACTGGAACCAGTTATTAAAATAACCAGTCCCAGTTTCATTATATTCTTTAGAATAATTTTAATCATGAAGATTTACTCTTGAAACAGTTAACAACCTTTTAACTATATTAGTTTAAAGTGTTTGTAGTTTCAACAGTAGTGTTCATGTCATTGTTTAAAAATGGCTTGAACTCTTCAGTTGCAGCTGGCTTTTCTTCTTTAAGCTCAGGTGCTGTAGTACCTTCTAGACCTCTAATGTAACCAGTGAAAGTACCTTCTGTTGCACGAATAACTCTTTTAAGTAATTCAGTGTCACCAGCTCTAGTAGACTTTTTTTCCTGATCAAAAAGAAGTTGAATCTGAGTAGTGTAAGTGATGTCATTCTTAGTTTTGTTGTCAATCACTTGGATCTCATTACCTTCTCTGATAATTTGTGCGATCTCTTCCAAAGTTACATAACAACTTTGGTGAGTGTCATAAAGCTTTCTGTTCTGATAGCGCTTAATGATTCTTACGTCGTTCATCTTCAATTCCCCTATTTTATTTGTGTGAAGCTATTCACCTCAAATTTTTAACGCTGCGTTTTTGTATCAAACTTTTCGCAGTTTTTAATACATTGTGTAACATTTTTCAACAAAAGCATGAAATTACAATAATTTCGATTTATCAGCCTAAGTGAAATCAGATAGTTAACGTTTTGCAACAGTCTGATTCATAATGCCTTGCTTCGCTTTATGATGCCCACAACAAATAACAGTATTGCGTTAACGCTGTCAACAATATGCACATAAAAAAATCTTACAGTGCGACAATATTTTATAAAACCTTAAATATCGGTAGTTTATGCGTTTGTCGGGCTGCACATTAGCCGAGATTTAGAGGTCAAAACTTCCCAGAAGATCAATATAATAAAAAAATTTAATAAAACACGAGCAATACCCCGAAAAGCCTTAAAACGCTCCAAAGGATATGGGTAGATGTGTAAATTATTGATTTCTTTAGCTTTAGCCATGACATTAGTGTCCTGCTCTTCTTCAAAGTTAGGGAAGAAAGAAACAAAGCAAGTTGCAAAGGCCTCAAAGACTTCTGTTGAGACTAAATCTAAGCAAGATCCGATGGAGTTAATTAAGAAAGTCGATCAGCAAATGGCAGATCTCGCTAAAGAGGCAAAAGATAGAGGCGAAGATGCTGTTACCTATCTAGCAACAGATTTATTTATCAAAGCAAATGATGCGTCAATGAGAGGCGATCACCATACAGCAGTATTTCTTTTTAAGCATATCATGGCACTTAAGCCAAAAGACTTCTATTTAAAGAAAAAATACGCAGTTGAATTAATCAGATTAGGACAATTTGAAAAAGCAAAAGAACCATTAGAGAAAGTTTTGAAAAACAGTAAGCACACTGATGAAGGAATAGGATTAATTTTAGGAGGAGTTTATACTGCTCTTGAAAACCAAAAAGAAGCTCGAAGTGTTTATAGAAAAATATTGAAGACTAATCCTAAAAGTGAAGAATCATGTGTTTTTCTATCAAAGTCATATGGAATCGAAAAAAACTACAAGAAAGCTTACTCACTTTTAAATGCATGTGAAAAAAGAATTAAAGGAAAAGGAATTTTTAGCTATTACAAAGCGAAGATTGCAATCCAACAAAACAAAATACAAAAAGCAAAAAACTATCTTAGAGCATCACTTAAAGCAGAGCCTGATTACTATCAAGCAGCTCTTGGGTTAGGTGGGCTTTACGAAGACGAAAAGAAAATTAGTAGAGCTTTAAAAGTATATAAAAAATTTCTTAAAAGAGATGAAGATAATTATCCAATTTTAAGTAGAGTCGTGAGTTTACTTTTTCAAGCTCAGCAGTACCAAGAAGTTATTCCATATGCACAAACATTAGTTTCAGTAGATCCATCAGATCTAAATTTAAAGGTAAAACTAGGTATTCTGTATTCGGACGTTGGTCGTAATAATGAGGCAAAAGGTATTTTTAAAGAAATATTAACGGCAGTACCTAATAGTGACAAAGTTCTCTATTACTTAGGGTCATTATACGACAAGACAGATGAGCATGAAGTTGCCATTCTGTACTTCTCTAAAATTGATCAAGAGTCTTCTCTTTTTCAAGAAGCAGGTGTTCAGGTTGCGAATATCTTATTAAAGCTAGTTGAGGCCAACTCAGGTGAAGAGAAAGAGAAATTTTCTCAGAAGTTCATAACCTTTATTGAAAAGAATAAAAGTAATTTAAAAGCAATGAAGTTTGACCTATCAGTAATTCAAGCTCACTTCTATGAAAGTGCTAAAAATTATGAAAAAGCTATTTCTCTAATGGAAGGAATTCAAATTGATGAAAACTTTAAGCTGAGTCATAATTACTATTTAGCCTCGCTATATGAGAGAGTAAAAAATTATGAAAAAAGTAGAGCAATCGTCAGAAAGATTCTTGAACAAGACCCTGACAATGCCCATGCTTTAAACTTTCTCGGCTATTCATTACTTGAGTCTGGAGATGATTTAAAACTTGCTTTCATATATATACAAAAAGCCGTAGCACTTAGTCCTAACGATGGTTATATTAGAGACAGTCTGGGGTGGTATTATTATAAAACAGGACAGTATTCAAAAGCATTAAAAGAAGTTAAAATAGCTTTTAAGATTGTTAGTTCTGATGTGGTCATTACAAAGCACTTGGCTCAAGTCTATGAGGCTCTAGAGCAATATGCAATGGCCAAGAAGTATTATGAAAAGGCATTAGCAAATTGCAAAGAAGAAACACAAAGACAAGAAGTTGCAATGGCCATCGAAAGAGTGGACCAAAGGTTGGAAGGAAAAAGATTACCTGCCTCAGGAAAGTAGTATGCTATCAGCTGCTACTGGTTACCTTATTTTCATGTTCTCATTTTAAAAAATCTGACAACAAGAGCTTTAAAGGCTTTTCTCAAAAAATTTGTTTTTCAGGTGATGGCAAAGGAAGAATTACAGTTCCTGAAGGTCGTTATGTTGTGAGTTATGAAAGCTTAAGAAATAAAAAAGAAAATAATTGGATTCTCGCCATTAACATTCCACTGAAAGGTGAGGAGCTGTTGAAATTTGACTACAGTAAGGAAAAAGTAAAACTTTCAGGTAGTTTTACAAAAAGACTTATGGGCATCCAAAGAGATCGAAAGCTTAAAGTGGCTTTCGGGCACTTTTTACAGAAACTGAGGCTTCTCCTTACTGAGACTAACGACCGCATAGGTCATTGGGCCCTTGAAAAGAATGTTCTTACTTTCAATTTGTCGAATAACTACCAAATAAAAGTAGAGGGACAGCGTGACAATGGAAGTCATTTTGAAAGAGTTAATTTTTTACTTTCTGATATACAGAACCAAAAACTAGTCACATCCTTTGAGCTTTTCACATCAAATTGTTCTCAATAAAAAGCATTATTGCGCGTTGCTCAACCTTGACGATGCGTTAATGCTGGAAATTCAGTAATATTTTGTATATATACCTAACCTAGCTTTTCTATCAAGAAACGAAGTTTGATTGAAATGGATTTTTGTCGCTGAAAATCTTTTACAAACACAAGGATTGGAACATGAAAAAAACGCTTTTACTGACTATTGTCACCACTCTCTTATTTGGTATCTCGTGTACTAAAAAAGATGTCTCTAATGAGAGAACACTAAACTTAACAGTTTCATCTAAAGTCAAAGGGATGGATCCTATTTATTCAAATGACCGTTACTCTTCAAATGAAGTAGCGAGAGTGTTTGAAGGATTATTAGAATACCATTACTTAAAAAGACCATATACTTTGGTACCTAACTTGGCAGAAGATATGCCAACTGTTTCTAAAGATGGCCTAACTTATACTTTTAAAATTAAAAAAGGTGTTTTGTTTCATGACGATCCAGCTTTTCCAAATGGTAAAGGTAGAGAGTTAGTTGCAGACGACTTTGTTTACTCAATTAAAAGACTTGCTGATCCAAAGCTACAAGGACTTGGTTGGTGGTTACTTGATGGTAAAATTAAAGGACTTAACGAGTGGAGATCTAAATATGCTGAGTTAGATGCAGTTGACTACAATGAAGAAGTTGACGGTCTTAAGGCAACTGACAGATACACTTTAGAGTTTAAACTGACTAAGCCATTTCCACAATTTCTCTATTCTTTAGCAATGCCATTTACCTTTGCTGTAGCAAAAGAAGTTGTAACTAAATATGGGCAAGAATTATTGAACCATCCTGTAGGAACGGGTCCATTTATTCTTCCAAGATTTGAGCAGTCGAATAAAATTACTTATACAAGAAATAAAAACTTTAGAGAAAAGAAGTATCCTTGTGAGGCTTCAGAAGAGCTAAAGGTAAAAGGCTTGTTAGAAGACTGTGGTAAGAAACTTCCATTAGTTGATAAGATTGTTGTAAATATTCTTATTGAAGATCAGCCACGTTGGTTAAACTTCCAAAAAGGAAAGGTTGATTTTGTAGCTGTACCTAAAGATAACTTTGATACTGCTATTCCTGATGCAAAGAACCTAAGCCCAGAATTTAAGGCAAAAGGATTTGAGCTTCTTATTTCACCATCACTTGATGTTACTTACACTGCTTTTAATCACGATCTTGAGCTTTTCAAAAAGAACAAAGCTCTTCGTCAGGCAATGTCATTAGCTTTCAATATCAATGATGCTAACAAATTATTTTATAACAACACAGCTCTTCCTGCTCAGTCAGTTATTCCTCCAGGGATTGCTGGATATATTGAAAACTTTGAAAGTCCATACAGAGGTACTGGTAAGGCTGCTGACCTAGCAAAAGCAAAAGAGCTTTTAGCGAAAGCCGGATACCCGAATGGTAAAGGACTTCCAGAAATTACTTATGACTGTCCAGCTTCAACTGTTTCAAGACAAATTGGAGAGTACTTTAGAAAGCAAATGGCACAAATTGGAGTGAATATTAAAGTTATTCAAAATCCATGGCCTGAGCTTCAAAAGAAAATTACGAATAGAACAGTACAGACTTACGGAATTGCTTGGGGTGCAGATTATCCTGATGCAGAAAACTTTTTACAACTTCTTTATGGACCAAACAGAGCTCCTGGGGCTAACGGATCTGGTTACGATAATGCTGAATTTAACAGATTGTTTAAAACAGCTTCTGTAATGCAAAATTCTCCTGAAAGAACTGCTCTCTATGAAAAACTATATAGAATTGCAGCTGAAGAGGTTCCTTGGATTTATGGTGTTCACAGACAATCATATACGCTTAAGCATGCTTGGTTAAAGAACTTTGTTTCAACTGACTTTGAAGCAGGTCGTGCTTCATATTTGAATGTTGATCTTAAGCAAAAAGCTGAAGCTAAGAAGAAACTCTAGTAACTGCATAATCGAATGAATATGTAGGAGGAAGTTGAAAGTGAATATTTATACATACATCATGCGTCGTCTTCTTTATGTAATACCTGTATTACTTGGAGTTTGTGCGATTGTTTTTGTTCTTTTTAATTTAGTGAGTCCAGACCCAACTCTTATTATGTTGGGTAAGCATGCCTCTGTTAAACAAATGGCAGAGTTAAGAGCTGAACTAGGACTTGATAGACCAATGCTTGAACAATACTTTGATATTGTAAAATCTGCTTTCACTTTTGACTTCGGTCGTTCTTGGACTACTAAACAAGAAATTTCTGAAATGATTAAAGCAGGAGCAATTCCAAGTTTAACTGTAACGCTACCTGCTTTTGTTTTTTCTACAATCCTTTCTATTGCAATTTCATTATTGGTCGCTTTTTATAGAGGTAAGGCCATTGATAAAGTTGTTGTCTTTGCTTGTGTAGCGTTGATGAGTATTTCATCTCTTGCTTACATTCTTTTTGGACAATATGTTTTTGCATTTAAGTTAGGACTTTTTGAAATCAGTGGTTACGATGCTGGTTTCCCTTACTTCATTCCATATGTTTTGCTTCCGATTTTAATCATTGTGATTATTAGTGTGGGACCTGATGTAAGATTCTATAGAACAGTTGTTCTTGATGAAGTCTACCAAGACTACGTTCGTACAGCACGAGCAAAAGGACTTGGTGAGAAGAAAATTCTTTTTAAGCATGTTTTAAAAAATGCACTCATACCAATCATTACTTTTGTGGTGATCCGTATTCCATTTTTAATCCTAGGGGCTCTACTTATTGAATCTTTCTTTAGTATTCCTGGATTAGGTGGAATTACTCTTAATGCTATCAATAGCTCTGACTTTCCTGTCATTAGAGCAATGACGGTCTTAAGTGCTGTAGCATATATTATTTTTACTGTTATTACTGATGTTCTTTATACTCTTGTTGATCCAAGAGTTCGATTAAGTTAGAGGTTGAATAAAAATGGAAGTTGTTAAAGAACAAAAATCAAAGAATCTATGGCAACATGCTTGGGGCACACTTCTTTCTGATAAGTTTGCAGTTACCTCAATGGCAATCGTGACCATATACTTCTTAGTGGCAATATTTAGTAGCCTTGGCTTTATAGCCGCTGATTGGACTAAAGAAATTGGCCCAAGTTATGCTCCACCTTCTGCAGATTATATTTTCGGTTTAGATATTTTTGGAAGATCAGTTCTTGCAAAAACTCTTAAAGGTACCGAAGTTGCCATGTCGGTTGGACTGGTTACGGGAATTATTTCCATGATTATCGGTGTTACTCTAGGTGGGATTGCCGGATACTTCGGTGGAAAAATAGATGAAGTTATCGTTTGGTTTTATACAACTTTTAATTCTATTCCATATATTATGCTTCTTGTTGCTATTACTTTTATCCTTGGAAAAGGGATTCTCGCGGTTTATTTAGCACTAGGTTTAACTTCATGGGTAAATCTTTGTCGTCTTATTAGAGGTGAGGTTATTCGCCATAAAGATAGAGAATACGTTCAAGCAGCAGCTGCCATTGGTGGTGGTGATTTTCGAAAGCTGTTTTTACATATTCTTCCGAATGTAATGCATATCGTGATCATTAACTTTTCTCTTCAATTTCAAACAGCAATTAAGTCTGAAGTTATTCTTAGTTACCTAGGGCTTGGTGTTCAAGGACAACCGAGTTGGGGAACAATGATAAATGACGCTAAGCTTGAACTGGCTCGTGGTAATTGGTGGCAACTTGCTGCAGCGACGCTTGCTATGTTTATAGTTGTCTTGGCCTTCAATACTTTAGGTGATGCCTTGAGAGATGCACTTGATCCTAAGCTAAAAGGTAAGTAAAATTTTGATACTTAAAAAAATAGAACTGAGTTAAAGGAAATATTTCAATGGCCGAAAAAATACTTGATGTTAAAGACCTCGTTGTCGAATTTAACACTGACCGTGGGGGCGTTACAGCTGTTAACGGTGTTAACCTAGAGGTTTTCAAAGGAAAAACTCTAGGTCTTGTTGGAGAGTCTGGTTCTGGTAAGTCAGTAACTGCACTTTCAATAATGAGACTTATTCCAACTCCTCCTGGAAATATTGCCGCTGGAGAGATTAGGTTTAGAGATAAAAATCTATTAGATATCCCACTTGATAATATGAGATCCATTCGTGGTAATAAAATTGCCATGATTTTTCAAGAACCAATGACTTCTCTTAACCCTGTTTTTACAGTTGGTAATCAAATTGAAGAAGTTTTAGAACTTCATCAAAAAGAGTTAAGTAATGCTCAAAGAAAAGAAAAAGCTATTGAAATGCTAAGACTTGTGGGAATTCCGAGTCCTGAGCAAAGAATAGAGGAATATCCTCATCAGTTATCCGGTGGGATGAGACAAAGAGTTATGATTGCCATGAGCTTAGCTTGTGAACCTGATCTTTTAATCGCAGATGAGCCAACGACAGCACTTGATGTAACCATTCAAGCACAAATCTTAGAACTAATGAAAAAGCTACAAGATGAACTCGGAATGGGAATTCTTTTAATTACCCATGATCTTGGGGTTGTGGCCGAGACATGTGATGACGTTGCCGTTATGTATTGTGGGCAGATCGTAGAAACAGCTGATGTGAAAACATTATTTGCTCATCCACAGCATCCATACACTAAAGGGTTAATCGAAAGTATTCCAAGTTTTGATTCTACTTCTGGTAAAGTGAAAGATCGTTTACCTACAATTGAAGGAATGGTTCCAAGTTTATTTAACCTTCCTGAAGGATGTAACTTCCAAGGACGTTGTCAAAACGTTAGTGAGAAATGTAGAGGTTCCGCAGGTGAACCAAAATTAGAAACAATTGCAACAGAACATCAAGTAAGATGCTTCCATCCATTAAGTTAAGAAGGATATTTAGATGAGCGAATATTTATTAGAAGTTCAAAACTTATGTAAAAAATTTCCAATTAAGGGTGGGATTTTTGGTCGTGAAGTTGGAGCCGTTAATGCAGTTAATGATGTAAGTTTTAAAATAAAAAAAGGTGAAACTTTAGGTCTTGTAGGTGAATCAGGTTGTGGGAAAACGACTCTTGGTAGATCGATCCTCAGACTGATTGAGCCAACATCTGGAGCCGTCATTTTTAACGGCCAAAATATTGTTGATTTTGATGCTAATCAAATGAGAGAAATGAGAAGAAAAATGCAGATCATTTTTCAAGATCCGTATGCTTCTTTGAATCCAAGAATGACAGTTCAAGGAATTCTCTCTGAGCCAATGGATATCCATAAGCTTTGTATGGATAAAGAAGTTAGAAAGAAAAGATTATTAGATTTGTTGGATCAAGTTCAACTTCCTGCTGATGCTCTTAATAAATATCCACATGAGTTTTCAGGTGGTCAAAGGCAAAGAATTTGTATCGCAAGAGCTCTTGCGGTAGAGCCTGAGTTTATTGTTTGTGATGAGCCTGTATCAGCACTGGATGTTTCAGTACAAGCACAGGTCGTTAACTTACTTATGGATTTACAAAAAGACTTAGGGATTACATTTCTTTTTATTGCTCATGATCTTAAAGTTGTTGAATATATTTCTAAAAGAGTAGCGGTAATGTACCTTGGAAATATGGTTGAGATTGCAGAGAGTTCTGAGCTTTATGGTGGAGCAAGACATCCATATACTAAAGCTTTATTCTCGGCTATTCCGAAGCCGGATCCAACTTTGAAAAAAGATAGGATTTTGCTTGAAGGTGATATTCCAAGTCCAATGAATCCACCATCGGGTTGTCACTTTCACCCAAGATGCTGGAATGCTACTGATGAGTGTCGTAAAGACTATCCAGGTGTTAAAGCAGAGTCATCTACTCACGAATACCGTTGTTTTAATCCAATTCAACTTTCAGAAAAGTAGATAAAAAAAATCAATTAATATTTGTATAAGGCCATCGTTTGATGGCCTTTTTCATACCAAATTACTCAGCCATAAATAATTCAAAGATATTCACAAAAATCCCGAAAAGATAGGGTAACGAGGTGTTTTATGGACACTAAACTAAATTAAGCGAGGATGAATTTGAGTGATATTGATGCACTTAAAAATTGTTATTTGAATCCATATGATATTTTTTGGATAAAAAATAATGGCAAAAAAATCTTGTTAGTAAGATGTGGAGAACTTGCGTCTAGAGCAATTGAAAAAATTGAAAATAAAAATATTAGATTAGAGTTTGAAGATAAAAGAAATTTTGATTGGATCGTTGAAGGCAAAGAATATTTAGAAGGCCTAAAAAGTTTTGATTTACAAATTAAAAATAGAGAAAGAAGTAAAGCAAAGCTTAGAGAAGAATTTATTGAATGGCTTTTTAGTAGAGGAGAAGAACGAAAATTTTGGAATGGAAATTTTGTCTTTCTCTTTGAGGATATTATAAAGAACTTAAATGAAAATTTATCAAAAGATGTTTTTGAGTGTGATGTAAATGATTACTGGAGAGCATTTAAGAATTCATCAATATTTAGCATTCTTGCTCTTGTTGTTGGGTATAACGATTATAAATTTATGGAAGATATTTTCAGCTCTTTACTTTATTGTGAAATGCGAACCCTACTTGATAAAAACTCAAGTACCTTTTTAGAGTTACATTCTAAAAGATCACTTCAAAAGAGCTATATGAGTGTCACAGGTGATTTTAAAAAAGAGATTGATGATCACTTTAAGCCTGATTTTAGAAAAAGATATAATATAAATATTTCTAAGTCTTTAGATAAGGCCATCGAGGTACACCATGAAGATTTTTATGGAGATGGGTTTCCTAAAAAACTAAAAGGAAATGAATTAAATGATCTTGAATTATTATATGTAGGAATTAGTCATTTAGAATTTGAAAATGAGTTTGATGCCATATGGACTAAGGTGATTGATTTGTATGATAAGAAACCAGGAGGAGAGAGAATTTCCGGAATGGTTAAAAGAATAAGAGAAGAATATGAAAGACATGATAATGAATATTTAGAGGTATCAGGATTATAATTGAGTAATTTAAAGAAAACTCACATTAACGACTTAAGTGAAGCTTTAAAAGAAGTCCTTGATAAGCTATCGCATTCTGAGACACAACTCAGTCATCTTTTCACTGATGAGAATGTTTCCCTTGTTGAAGAGGAAGTTGAAGATGTTAAAAAGTATTTAGAAGAAGGTGGAAGAGGGATCGTTAACGGAGACCTTTTTCATTTCCCTATCCCTAAAAAAATTATTGAGTCACACTTTAGTAGCTTAGGTGGGGTAGCCGCTCAGGAAGAATTTGGCGAAGAGACAAATAAATTACTATCTTTAAAGATTATAGACCCTATGAATATTGGATATTATTCAGATGTAATATCGGATATGGCTCACCGAGAAGGTTTCGACTTCTTTCATGTTAGGCGTTTTGTTGTAAGCACTATCGAGTATATTACATACTTAAAATTAAGTGATGTTTCCGATTTTCCACTCGATGTATATTACGGTTTTAACGAATCAAGCTTCTTTATTAGAATTGTCTCTCAGGTCGAAAATTTTGTAATTGAAAATATTATTGATAGCTTTGATACTCAATCAGGAGATCCATATAAGACTCTATTGAATGAAACTTATAAGAGTACAGATTTATGCTCCATTAATCATATTGAAAAGTCTGAAAAACTAATGTTAACTGGACTTTGGTGCAAAAATCAAAGTTACGATCGTACAAACGGTTTTTCATCGCTCCTTATTGGAGACTTTGACTCCTGCCGTGATAAGCGTAAAGAAGGAGTTTCAAATATAAGTTCAAAAGTTCTTCTCTTAAAGGAAGAGCATGATTTAAAGATTAAGAATCTTCCAGGAGATGGTGCTGAAAACTATGAACTTTCCGATTTTGATAAAACATCTAATATTGTTAAAATAAAAAGAATTGTTGAGTTTATCGTTAAATCTGCGATGGTTGAAGAAATTGTTAACTTTTCTGACATTATTCTTGAAAAATATTTACAATTATATCCAGATCAAAAAAGTATTGAAGAATTAACAGAAGAAGATAAAAAGCTTATTACAAGTTGTATCACAGATGATGAGAAGAGAGATATTCTTGAGGATAATGTAACCGTTGTCACAGGAACTATAGATGAAGATGACTATTTGGATTCTATCTTAGGTTCGTTAGAAAGCTTATCAACAAATGAAGCAACTTATATGATTAAAGGGAGTCTTGAGGAAGAGGAAGAAGAGACAGTTATCTCAGGAGTTACTGACGATGTATGGAAAGTTAAAAGATCGGAGCTCGTAGAAGAAGTTAACGGAAAAATGAATGATTTGAGAGGTTCTGCAGATAAAGCAACAATTGAAAAAGAAATAAAGATGATTGTTAATAATCGTTTAAATACTACAGAGGAAGAAACAAATAGTTTTATGATGAACCTGAAAGAAGATGCAACAGAAGACCTTCTTTCTAAAAAAGATGTGAGCAGCTCTATTGATATTAGAAATAGGCTTGAAATTGAAAAACTAAAAGGAAATTTAAAGTTAAGAGACTCTCAAATCGGTAAAATGAAGAAAATGCTTACTAGTTTAAAGGTTGATATTGAAAAAATAAGGAAAGAAAAAGAAGAGAATCAGAAAGACTTAAAGCGAGCACAGTATGAAAGCGAAAAAGAAATTTCTCAGCCAATTGAAATTACAAATCATAAAGAAGAAATAGATAATCTTCAAAGGAAATTAAGAGCAAAAAAAGAAGAGGCTAGCTCAAGCTCCAATGAGGAAATTAAGTCTGAAATATCAGATATTGAGAAGCAACTTATTGAAAAAGAGGCGACACTTGAACTCTTAGAAGAAAAAGAGAGGAAGAATCAAGAAGAAATAAAAAATCTTCAAGAGGAATTAAAAAAGAAAGAGTTAGAAGCAAAAAAGGTCGCAAATGCTGATAATAGTGAAAAGTTGCAAGCAGATATTAATGCTCTTAATAAAAAACTAGAACTTAAAGATAAGACTTCTAAAGAATCAGCGGATAATTCTAAGCAAGCAGTTATTGCAAGTAAACTTGCTTCAAAAGAGCTTGAAACGAGTAAAAAACAACTTAGAGATAAGGAGTTAGTTTTAGAGCGTGAAAGGTCACGATTTCAAACAGAAATTGATAAATTGAAAATACAGAATGAGAAATTAGTTCAGTTGAACGCAGAAAATAACTCTAAACAAGCTGCTCTTGCAAAAGCTGGTAATAGTGATCTTGCAGGAGGGAACGATAAGCTTAAATCTGAGATAGAGCAGCTTAAAAAGAAAATTTCTGTTATGTATGAAAACAGTAAAGTAAATGATGAAGTTATAGAGACTGTCTCTGCGAGTGATATGTTAGATGATAATAAGAAAGTAGAATTAGAGAACTCAAAACTTAAAAAAGAAGTATCGGATAAAGTCAGTGCTATTAAGGCATTAGAGATAAAGCTTGCTGCAGCTGAAAGAAATAATTCTAACTCTATAAATACTATTCAAAGAATTAAAGATTCGGAAGCAATCGTTAGGGCCAAAGAGAGAGAGGTCGATTCAGCAAAAGTGATGCTCAAAAAGTTTGAGGAAAAGCTAAAAGAAGCACAAATGGAGCTAAAAAAGCAGGAAGTGAAGATAAAGTTCTTAACTGCACAAAGTTCTAGTAAGTCTTCTGCAGCTTCTTCAGGTTCAAACGGTCAGGCACAGGGGGATGCAAAGTCCTCACAGCTTGTTAAGAAGCTTGAAAATGATAATAAGAAGCTTCAGTTACTCACTAAACGTACTACAGATGAATTAACACAAAAGAAAGGTGAGTTAAATAAAATGAAAGTAGAGAAAAGGACCCTTGAAAATAAACTTCGTGACGCAGAGAGGAAGATGCAGAGTGTAAATAAGAAAAAAGCGTCTTAACTGTTGCCAAATATTTTAATTCTTAGTAAAAATAGTTCTCACAAAACAAGCCGCAGTGGTGAAATTGGTAGACACGCTAGACTTAGGATCTAGTGCTTCGGCGTGGGGGTTCAAGTCCCTCCTGCGGCACCATCACTTTTTAAAACTCTAACCATTAAGATCAAACT
>JAONMX010000029.1 GCA_028378565.1 Bacteriovoracaceae bacterium | reverse complement strand
GTGTTTTTTAAATATACTTTTCAAGCACTATCAAAAGATCAAGTCGTTTTAGAAGAATTTAATATTAACCCTCTGGCGTGTCAGTTACTTGAACATATTCAGCCGGTTCCCAAAAGAAAAGAAATTGATTCGGCAGTTTTAAATATCATGGCAAAACTTGGAGAAGAATACCCTGGTTTCGGAATTGGAGAGGGAATTGAAACAGATGATATTAAATTATCTGGTATTCGCTATCTACCAGAACATAAAGGATCGAGTATCAGTAGGATTCATAGAGATTATATGGTGAAAATTCCCCTTGATCCTGATACTGATAAAGGTCCTTATAATTCATTTCATTATAAGCCCGATGATGACAATAGTAGTGATACTTACTTACAGCCAGAAAGTCTGTGTGCCTTTACAGAAGTGTTAAAACAGTTCAATAAAAAATGTACAGGTGCAGGTTGTCAGGTACAATTTGGAAATTTTTATCATAGTCCAAGTTGGAAAACTCACAAGACACACGGATCAGGTCATTGTGTAGATATTAGACCACAAAGAAAGAATAGTGATTTAGACATTTCATTAAATTATAACACTACTAATACTGGTCGTTATTCAAGAGAGAAGACAAGGGACCTTGTTGATATTTTAGTGAAAGCAGGCGGATCACCAATTTTTTTCAATGATAAAAAAATCAAAGGTGTTACTCCTTTAGCCCGTCATAGTAATCATATTCATGTTTGCTTTAAACCGGAGCGTCAAAAGGTAAAAGATGCATGTCGCAAAGGTCTTTGAAAGCTCTATAGCTCTATGTTATATTTCTTAGGAAATTTCATATAACAGGAGCCTTAAATGAGTAAAAGAGTAAAAGTAGCGGTTACAGGTGCCGCAGGTCAGATTGGTTACGCCATCCTTTTTAGAATTGCTTCAGGTCAAATGTTCGGACCAGAAACAGAAGTTGAATTACAATTATTAGAATTACCTCAAGCGCTAGGTGCTCTTGAAGGTGTAAAGATGGAGTTAGACGATTGTGCTTTTCCATTACTCAAAAATATTGTCTGTACTGATAAAATGGACGTTGCTTTTAAAGACGCCAATTGGATTTTAGCGATCGGTGCTGTTCCTAGAGGTAAAGGAATGGAGCGTGGAGATCTTTTAAAAGTTAACGGTGGAATTTTTGGGCCATTAGGTAAGTCTATGGCCGCTGTTGGTGCTGATGACTGTAAACTCTTTGTTGTAGGTAATCCATGTAACACCAACTGTTTAATTGCAATGGAGTCTTCTGGACTTCCTAAAGATAGATTCTTTGCCATGACTATGCTTGATGAAAAGAGAGCGAAAACTCAATTAGCTCAAAAGGCAAATGTTGATGTGACAAAAGTAACAAATATGACTATCTGGGGGAACCACTCAGCAACTCAATATCCAGATTTCTTCAATGCTAAGATTGATGGTAAGCCAGCTAACGAAGCAATTGGTGATGATACTTGGTTGAAGTCTGAATTCATTCCTGTTGTTCAAAAACGTGGTGCTGCTATTATTGCTGCTAGAGGAGCTAGCTCTGCTGCGTCTGCCGCTAATGCTTGTGTATCAGGTGTGTATAATTTAACTCACGATACTCCTGCAGGAGAAACATTCTCAATGTGTCTTTCTTCAACTGGTCAGTACGGTGTAGACGAAGGACTGATTTTTTCTTACCCATGTCGCGTAGAAGGTGGAAAGTTAAAAGTTGTCGAAGGTATCGAGCATAATGATTTTGGGCAAGATAAATTTGCAACAACTCTTGCTGAGTTGAGAACAGAAAGAGACACCGTAAAAGATCTGGGTCTCATCTAAGAAAATGTCTAATAAGTATATTGCTTTTTACAAGCCTTTCAATGTCCTTTGCCAGTTTACTGGTGAAGGGCAAACTCTTGAAGGCTTCGGGTTGCCAACAGAAGTATATGCAGCCGGAAGACTTGATAAGGATAGTGAAGGGCTTTTGCTTTTAACAAATGATGGACCTTTTATAAAAAAGGTTACAGATCCTAAAAATGACAAAGAAAAAACCTATTGGGTACAAGTCGAAAATATTCCATCTGAAAAAGATTTAGAACAATTAAGAGCTGGCGTTGAGATTAAAGACTACATAACTAAACCTGCTAAAGTAAAAATTCTAACTCCAGAACCAAATGTTTTTGATAGAACCCCTCCCATTAGAGAGAGAAAAAATATCCCTACTTGTTGGTTAGAGTTAAAAATTACTGAAGGTAAGAATCGCCAAGTGAGACGGATGACGGCCGCGATTGGTTTTCCAACTTTAAGACTCATTAGAGTGTGTATTGGAAAATTAGAACTTGGTTCTCTGGCTCCAGGAGAGTTTCGAGAAGTTACTAGAGAGGATGTTATTTAAATTGTTTTCTGTCTTGGTAATTATCTTTAAATAATAATTGCCCTTCAGTGACGCCAAATTTTTCTATGACATTCAATTTATCAGTAAGCTCTTCAAGCTCAATCTTATTATCTAAAAACTGCCCATAGAGGTCACACTTTCTAGCGAGTTCTTCACCAGATTCATTAAGAGCTTCTATCCTAAAGCTACCTATATTCACTGTCTGCCACTCTTTCATTTTTGAAGTCATGGCCTGAGGAATATTTTTATAAAGGGTATTTCGACATTCCTGATCTGCTTGTAGTGTATGATAATTACCATAAGGATCTTTTAATTCAACTTTATGCTTCTCACATGGTTTGCCGCAGTCTTTGAAACTGGACCCTTTACTAAGAAATGCTGCAAACACACAGTGTTCCATATGAAACTCTGGCATATATTGATGGATATTAATTTCTAAAAGTGGATTATTTGTCTTCTTCAATAGCTCTTCCACTTGATTGGCATTTAAGTCATAGGATAAGCAAAGACTATTAAAGCCTTTATTCATTAAGTAATCTGCCGTAATTGAATTTGTGATATTTAAAGAAAAGTCTCCTAATTTTTCACCTTCATAATTTAAATTTTTTAAAAAGTGAAAGGCACCTAGGTTTCTTGCGAGCACTGCATCTGGGTTTAAGCGATGAATGTGTTTTAGGTGATGATATTCTCCAGGCTTTAATATCCTCGTGGTTGCGATTGCAACTTTCAAGCCTTTTGATCTTACTAGCTTTACACCCGGGTCATAATCTTTACCAAACTCGTAATCTAAAATAATATAACCTACATTCTCTATGTAGGTTGCCGTCTTTAAGAAGTCTTCTAATTGGTGTGCACTTCTTATTAAGATATTCATTTTACTTTTATGAGGAGTCTTTTCAATTATTTGTTTATTCTCATTAGATATCTCATTAAAAGGAAAGATTTGCTTTTCTTTGATGGCCACCCTCTGAGTATATAAGTATTCGATCATTCTTTGACGACATTGCTTTAATTGCTTGTTTGCTAAGAAAAGACCTTCTGGTAAATGGATTTCTATACTTTTCAAGAGAAAACAAGTTTGACCTAGCTTTGAAAATTCTTTGGTAAGATCTTCTTTTGTGATTGGTCTATTTTGAGCCGCACTAAGGTTTTCTTCACTTTCTACTGATACGGTATGCATTTCATCAGAGGCAGTGATTCTTAACTTTTGATCTTCTTTAGCTGTTACTTTAATTGTTAAAGGTAATCTTTTGAGAAGACTTTTATCTTGATAAGTTTTTTCTAGTTCTTTTTGAAGCTTAACGTCTTTGTTAATAAAGACTCTCATGGCAGGCATCACTTTTCTGATACTAATATCATTTTGGAATTTTAAACCATAGAGATTATCTTTGAGGTTCTCTTTGGGGCTCTCTTGAATGATGACATCATAAACATTAGCACCTAAATCAAATTTTCCTGCAGACTCTTTATCTTCAGTGATAAGGATTCCCATACCACGGACAATTTCTTCTTTTGATTCAACCCAAACGACATTCTTAATTGAATCAACTTTATGGACCTTGCCGACTAAAGGTCCGCGATGATTACCATAACTTCCTTCAACTAATTGCTGATGATCAACACCGTTGAGCCAACCACTAAAAAAGCCACGAGAAAATGTCTTTTCCATCATGTTAAAACTTTGGGCCTTTTGCTTTTCGTCTGTATTTTGATCTAATTCCTGACGGTAGCTCTTTGCACAGCTGGCAACGTAATCAGGGCCTTTCAAACGACCTTCTACTTTTAGACAAGCGACACCAATCTCTTGAAGTTTCTTCACCTCATTTATTCCACAAAGGTCTTTTGGACTGACAAGATAGTCTCTATTATAGGTATTATACTTCTTATCATCTACAATGAGATCGTATTCAAAGCGGCAGGATTGAGCGCATTGTCCCCGATTGGCACTCCTACCGCCAAGAGATTCAGAAGTTAAACATTGTCCGGAGTAGGCAACACAGAGTGCACCATGGACGAAGACCTCTAACTCTTTATCTGTTTTTTCTTTTATTTTTTTGATTTCTTCAATTGATACTTCTCTACCTAAAACAAACCTTTTGATATTCAAATCTTCAAGCAACTCGATGGATTGTGAGTTTGTGATGGTCATTTGGGTTGAGGCGTGGACAACTTGTTCGGGACAAATTTCTTTGATTATTTTAGCAAGACCTAGATCTTGAACAATGAAGGCATCTGGGCCTAGAGGGATGATGTCTTTTAAAACATTGATGCAAAACTCTAGTTCTTGTTCAAAAATTAGAACGTTAAATGCTAAAAGAACTTTTACATTATAGAGATGACAAAGATCGATTAATTCTTTTAATTCATCTTTGCTAAAGTCTGTAGTTCTCCCTCGAGCATTGAATCCTGGTACACCCATGTAGACTGCATCAGCGCCATTATGAATGGCGGCAAGACACATCTCTTTGGTACCTACTGGAAGAAGAAGTTCAGTCACTATAATTTACAGTTATTAATTTCTGACGATATTTCGTTTAAGTAGTATCTTGGAAATCTTGGGTTTGCGATATTTGCATCTTCAACTAGTAAACTAATTTCATAAGCTTGTGTTGTTTCTGATTGAGCTGTGAAAGTCATATAGTAATAAGTATCGTATTTTCCTTGGTCGTACTCATCAACTTTTACTTTGATCCCACTCATCATCACTTTTGCATTTTCTTCAATTGAACATTTTGTTTCAAGTGACTTAACAATAAAGTCTTTCAGTTCCTGATCAAATTTTATATTTGATGGGAAGACAACATTTGAAAATGAGTTAAGTGAGAAAATTAATGCGGTTAAAGTGATAAGTGCTTTCATGTTAAAACTCCAATTTAATTGTTTAATTGAGTGTTTTATAGATGGCGATGCTCATTTTGGCCATGAAAGACTATCAAATTTACATGGAGATTTTGTTAGCGTTGTGAAAAACAGCAAATGGAGCCTCTTGCGGAGACTCCATTCACACTTCGAGAGAGAGAATTCTATCTACGCCTATAGGCGCGATAATGGCTGTACTGTTCCTTTTTGTTTGTCGCTAGTGACTTTGAGTTGTCACTATCATGAGGAGCTTTGGCCACCGAATTCGTAGAGCATGAGCTCAAAAGCCAAGTCACTGTGAGTAGAAAAAATAATGTAATTCCATTTTTTTTCACATATACCTCCTTGTATACCTCAAAGGATGACCGATCCTTGGTCTGTCCTTACTTACTTTTATATAATGCTAATTACGTGCCAACTTTTGAGGGGGAAAATAGAGCTATTTTAGGCAAATTGGTGTCTTTTTATGGTGGCAAAGTGAAACTTTGCGACAGAGTGTCCCCGAGTATTTTAATTCAGTGATTTACTCTAAAGTGATATTATTATCAGAAGCATAGTTTTGTAGTGATTGATAGAAATGTCTTTGTTCATCTATTGATAAAGGCTTCATCGATTCCACATTTTGTTTTCTAATTCCTTTTTGTCGAATTAGATCACTGGATTTTCTGAGTTTATTGGTTATTGAATGGGCAATAGTTTCTAACCATCTTGGAAATTGCTTTTCTTTTTCTGTCACAGGAATTCTTATGAGGGTACTATCTTCAACACAAATAACATGTGCGCTTCGAGGTTCTTTATCAAAGAAGCTTAACTCACCGATATATTCTCCCGGTCCTAAATAGGCAAGGGGGGTGATCTTTGTTCCGTTATTAACAAAGACTAGAAGCTTGCCCTTATTGATAATGTAAAGATCACTATCATGTTCACCGGCGGCACACATCATTTCATCTTTTTTTAGTTTTAAAGTCAAAGGTCCACTTACGCTACTATTACTCATACAATTCCTTTAAAGTTTTAAGAGACGCTTTAAGCTTTCATAAACGTTATCATTCAACCTTTCCCAAAATAACGGCTGAGGATAAATTTTATCTATGAATAGCTCATTCTTACCAATATTTTTATTAATGAGAAGGTTGAAGTCAATGACTTCAAAACCCCTTGTTTCTGCTTCTTCTACAATCATTTTATTGAAAATGATATTTCCTCTCCATAGAGTACAGTCAAAAATTCCTGCTTTATAAAAGGCCTGCCTGGCCTTTAAAGTGTTTCCAAGACCAAGATGTATCTTACCTAATAGGTAGAAGCTCAAACTATTGGCCACTGCAATTTGGCTGAGTTCTCGTGCTGGCTTATAAGCATCTTTGTATCTCTTTTCTTGAACAAGCTTAGTGATTTCATTTTGCTGTATAAGGATATTTTGTGTTTGTGAATTTGAGCACACACTTTTAGGAACAACCTCTAAGTTAAGAGGAGGAGCAATTGCTATTAATTTTCCATCTTTTGCTTTTACGATATTTAGCAATTCCTTCCATTGATGATGAAACATTTTATAGGTGACTTCCATAACATCTTGTACTTGTCTTGATCCGTTGCTGTCTTCAATAGGTGCTCTTGAGGTGACGCTTTTTTCTAGCTTTTGATAATGGACTGAACGATAAAGAAAGCGGCTAAGGATGGGAGCAGTCATAATAAGAGATGCTTTCTTGTCATCTTCATAGGAATTAAAGTTTCCTAATATTCTTTTAGAATCTTTAATTTCAAATGTTTTTTCCGCAAACTCTTGAGTTCCACCAAGGTAGATAATAACTGTTGGCATTCTTTCCAAAGCACGTACTTTGGCCAAGGTTCTATGGATACCTTCTTTGTCACTAGACCAGTCATAAACTTTGAGAGGGTCTTTAAGTTTTTTACTTAATTGTGTGACGATAGAGGGAAATCCTCGCATAAAGCTTTTGGCCATACGATCGCCGATAATGAGAATATCAGCTTCTTGAGCATTCGTTGCCTCTACACTTTGTTGATAAGGAGTCTCAAAATAGAAAGGTAGTGGAAGAATGGTGGTTCTCGTATTCTGGTATTTAGTGAATAAAAGTCCACCAACTAGAACAATTATGATTAAAAATGAAATTTTTATCAATTTAAGCACGCTAAATTCACCTTATTAGCTAAAATCATAGAATTTTTTCACTACCTATATTGTAAAGGAAAACATTGTTAGTTAAAACGCTTTAATACTTATTTAAATAGGATGCGTAGTGTCAATTTGGGTACCAGAATTATTAAGTCCTGCCGGAAGTTTAGAGAAGCTAAAAGTGGCCATGTGGTATGGTGCGGATGCTTGCTACCTTGGTGGTCAGAAGTTTGGCCTTCGAAGTGCTGCAGATAATTTCAACGAAGAAGAATTAAAAGAAGCACTTGAGTTTGCTCATTCAAGAAATAAATTAGTCTACGTGGTTCTTAATTCTTTTCTACACGATGAAGAATTAAAAGAACTTCCTGAGTTTTTAAAATTGCTAGAAGAAGTTAAAGTTGATGCTGTCATTTGTAGTGATCTTGGGGTTGTCCAAACTGTCCGAAAGCATTCAGATTTAGTGGTTCATCTTTCCACTCAAGCAAGTTGTCTTAATGCTGATGCTGCTCGTTTTTGGAAAGATCAAGGGGTCAAGCGAATTGTCCTTGGTCGCGAAGTGGCCATCGCAGATGCCAAGAAAATAAAAGATAAGGTTGATATAGAACTTGAGATGTTTGTTCACGGTTCTATGTGTATGGCCTACTCTGGAAATTGTGTCATCTCTAATTATACTCAAGGGCGAGATTCAAATCGAGGGGGCTGTGCTCACTCATGTCGTTTTGAATACTCCCTCGCAGAGAAAGAAAGTGAAGAGTATAAGAAGGCCTATTTCATGAGCTCTAAAGACCTTGAAGGAATTCGTGTTCTGCAAGATTTTATTGATGCTGGAATAGATAGTTTAAAAGTTGAAGGGAGAATGAAGACCCATCACTATGTTGGAACGATCTCAAAAGTATATTCAGAAGCACTTTCTCATTATAAGAACAATGGTAACTTTTTAAGTAGTCAATTGGAGGAGTGGGAACGTGAGCTTCGTAAGGTTGGTCATCGTGACTATACAAATGCCAGCCTGATTGAAAAGGCCGGTCCTGATAGTGTTTTCAATGAGAGAGAACATATGGAAAATGAGTATGTTGTTGGAGGAGTGATTTTAGAAAAAGGTGATGATTACACACTGGTAGAAGTAAGAAGTCCTTTTACTCCTAACGATGAAATTGAAATCATTCCTTTTCACGGTAAAAATGTCACGCTTCAAAATAATCAACTTATGGATGTTGCGGGAGAGGTTCTTGAAAAAACTCGACCAGGTATGATTTTAAAACTTCCTTATATTGAACAAGCACAATCATTTAATCTAATAAGAGTAAGGACTAGACCATGAAGAATGTCTTTACTTTAAAGAACACAGATATTCTTGAGAAGCTCTTTTCTAAAGAGTGTGATGGTATAAGTGAAGTGGTAATTGCTCCAAAAGAGCTGGCTCGTCTTGGCTCCATTGAATTAAAAGAGGTGAACGCTCTAGCTTCAAAGTTAAAGCAACATGGTAAGAGAGTTTTTCTTCAGTGGGATATCCTTATGACTGAGGGAAGCTTTGATTTAGCAGTAGGACAACTTAAAGAAATCGATTGGAACTATATTGATGCTATCAGAGTACAAGACGCTGGGGCCTACCACTATGCTCTCGAAAATTTAGAAACGGAGATTCATCTCATTCTAGAACAAGGGAATCATAACCTTACAGGAATTCATTATTGGATTGAGTATGCTCAAAAATATCAGAGCAAAAAACTAAAGCGTCTCGTTCTTTCTATGGAGATTCCTTATGAAAGATTTACTCAATTTATAAAAGAAATTCACGCTAAGAAGATAGAAGTTGAAATTATGGCCTTGGGCCAAATTCTTCTCTTTTATTCACCTCGATCACTTGTGAAGCCACTTTTTGAAGATATCACGAGTGATGAACTGAATAATGATGAAATAAGTGTTATCGGAAACTCGGAAGAGTCTCCTCACAAAGGCTTTCCGATCACTGAAAATATTCATGGAACATTTATGTTCAATACGAAAGATCATTGTATTGTTGAATATTTTGAAAAGCTTAAGCTTATTGAGCTGGACGCGTGGAGGTTTGATCTCTCTAATGACCAAGCTCATACTCTAATCACGGATATTGCTCTGGCCACAACAGAAGAAGCTTTTCAAGGAATTAAAGAAGCTTATCCTGAAAAAGTCATTCAAGGTTTTTTTAAAACCAATAAAAGTGATGTGCTCTTTAAGAAACTAAAAAATAAGAGAATTTCAAGAAAGGAAGTAGGCTTTCTTGGAGAAGTTGTTGATGTAAAAAAGAAAGAACATATTGGTATTCATTTAAAAAACCCAAAGGTCTCTTTTAAAAATGGTCAGTCTTTAACTTTCTTCACTCCTGAAGGAAAAGAGAAAACCACAACTGTTGTACAGGCGTGGCAGGCCAATCAAAAAAATATAAGTGAAGCCAGTATGGGGCAAGTTATCTTTATTCCTCACCTTGGAGGAATATCCACTAAAACCATGGTTTATGATTCTAGCCTTCTATAATCTTCTGTGACTTATAGATCACAAATGAAACTTTGATACCACCATTAATAAAATCTAAATTCTTTATGACTTCGTAACCTTCTACTAAAGGTGGCGTTTTTGTTTGTGGAATGATGACCCCCATGAGTACAGGAGAGTATTTCTTTGCCATCTGTGAAATAAGTTTTTTATTTCCGGTAGCATTCTTTATTCGAACGTTATAAGGAAGATTGGTGATAAGAAGTGTTTCATTATCATTCTTTATTTTTATTTCTTCACTATATAAGTCATCTTCTAGTATTTCTATTTTTTCTTCACTTGAAAGCTCTATTTCTTCGTAAAGAGCTTCTAAGTTTTTTTCAAATTGTTCAAGTTGTTTGGCATCTTTATCAAGACCCGTATACTGAAACTTACTATCAAAGAGAGTATCGTGAACTTTAAGCTCATTATTGTGAGAAGGGAAGTATTGATAAGCAAATTGTCTATGCTTATTGGGGCGATAGAACGTTGCCGCCTCGCTAATAAATGTTCCACTTCCGCATAGAGGATCAATAATATGATAGTCTCTATTTTTTTGTGCTTCATTAATAAGACAATAGAAAAGAGCACTGGCGAGGTTTTCCCTGAGCGGAGCTTTACCGATAAACTTTCGATATCCTCTGAGGCCGAGCCTTTCTCCAGAGGTATCAATACTTACTTGGCACCAGTCTTCTTCAAAGCGTAAGTAGAGATTCCAATCTTTAAATTCGGAGACTTTCTCCATGGATTTCTTTTTTACAGGGCTCTTTTGTACAAATCTTTTAAGTCCATCAATAAGAGCACTTTTTATTTTTCTTTCATCAAAGAGTCTTGATTCAGATGATGACACATGAATTTTAAATTCTTGTTCACCATAGTATGGTTTCCAGTCGATACTTGATAGTTTTTTAAAGAGTTTTGGGAAATCTCGACATTTAAAGGAAGCCACTCTTAATAAAATACGATTTGGGATTTTAAGCCAGTGATTGAGAATAAAACCTTCTTCAGGGAGACACTCAAAAGTAAAGCCTCCAGTTTCCAAGAAGACTTCAGGACAGACTCTGGTAGGAAAGAGGCTGGACCACTTTAATTGGATTTCTTGGACAGCTAACTGCTCAAGGCCCAAAGGAATTTGTAGAAAAAAGGTTTGCTTCATAGTTATTCTTATTATACCAAAGAAGTATGAAAAATACTGGAACTCTTTTCTTAATTCCCACTCCTATTGATGAAACCTCGCCACTGGAGCAAACGGCTTTTGATATGCTTTTGAAGGCCAGTGCAGATGGATCTGTGATTACGATTGAAGATTTAAAGCCAGGAAGAAGACGCTGGTTACGTTGGGGACTTCCTCGAGAGCAGGTGGATAAGTTTGTTCTCTATAACGAACATTCTTGGAAAGATGAATGTGAAGGGCTCATTCAAAAACTGCAAAAGGGTATCAATGTTTATCTTATGTCAGATGGGGGACTTCCTGCTTATTGTGATCCTGGCCGCCAGTTAGTTGAAAAGTGTCATCAACAAAAAATTAAAGTTAGCGCTTCTCCTTTTCCTCATAGTATTGCTCTTGCTTTGGCCATGAGTGGTTTTGAAATTATTCCTTATCAGTTCCTTGGTTTTCCACCTGCAAAAACTGAAGAGCGTCTTGAGTTTTTAAAAGAAGTTTTTAAAAATAAAACCCTTACTGTCTTAATGGATACTCCTTATCGTTTAGAAAAATTTATTGAGCAACTTAAGAATGTATCTAGCGAACTTGGCATTAAGAAAGATATCTTCCTTGCCATGGATCTCAATCAAGAAACAGAATCTTACTATTATGGTCCACTTTCAAAGTGTAAATCTCAAGGACTTGGTAAGCGTGAATTCATCCTTATTTTAAAATAAGAGATGGCACTTTTTTCTGCCATAAATTAAATAAAGTAAAAAGCCTTGAAAGGCCAATAATGGTATAACTATCTAATATTGTTAATGTTTCGAAAACCTCACATCCTAAATTCAATTTATAGACGAAAATATACTTGAGTCAACTAGTTGGATTCTAAAGAATCTCAATGAAAAAACGATAAGTTGGTTGAGGTAATGTGTAGATTATGAACTTTACGAACAAAAATATTCAACGCTTGTATAAGCAGCTTTCACTTTTCATTGTGATGGTAGGGCTTAGTGCGTGTATTGGCGGGCAAGGTGGAAAGAAGAAGGCCAACTGTGGTGATGGTCAAACATTTGATACCGTCTCTCGTAGTTGTAAAGGCGCGACCATTGTCGATGAAACTCCAAACCTCACACTAAGTGCAACGTCTATTGCAGAAGACTCAGGTGCTAACTCAATTGTATTAACTTACTCTGATTCACAAAATGATAAGGCCACAAGCTGTAGTGTTAGAAGTCTAAATGGAAATGGTCTTATTAAGCAAAGAATTCTTCAAGGATTAACAATTAGTTCTGTTGATACTGTGACTTCACCGCAAAATTTATGGATTCAATTTGTGAATACTGGAACTCTCGGAGTTTCCACTGTTGTGGTTGGTTCAAATACTTACATCACAGTTACAATTGATGAAGGAACAACTCAAAGTTTTGATGTGAATACCGCATTAAATGGAGATGGTGATACAGACTGTTCGGATGGAGATGCTTCTTGTTACGTTCTTTCATCTTTCACAACTAATCAATTTGTTACTGGCTATTCAACTCCTCTAGCATTTGATCAAATATCTTGTGATTGTGTTGGTGGTGTTTGTACCGCAAGTATTGAACCAATTGATAATTACTTTGGTTCAAGTGAATTTGAATATCAATTAACAGACAATGATGGAGTTACTAGTTATAAATTAGTTGCTTTAAATGTTACTTCCATAAATGATCAGCCAACAACTTCTTCAACAGCGGTGAACTTAGCTGTTACTGAAGATATAACCAGAGCAGGGATGATTACCACTGATGCTGGTTTTACTGTGGCCGACACAAATGATGGTGATCCGCTTGCAGTTCTTCTTTCATGGCAAGTGGTTTCAAGCCCTACTAATGGAACCCTCGTTTTAAGTTCAACAGGAGCTTATAGTTATACAACAAGTGCAAATTATAATGGTGCCGATTCATTTATTATTAAGGCATGTGATCCAGAAGGTTTATGTACAGATAATGTCACTGTAAATCTTATAATTACGACTGTTAGTGATAGTCCAACAGCGACTCTTGCTACCATCTCAGCTTTTTCTGAAGACCTTAGGGCCAATGAGCCAACCAATGATCAAGTGACTCTAACTTATTCAGATCCTGAAGGGGATCTTGCGACTGCTTGTAATATTTCAGCAACAAGTATGGTTTATATTTCTACTGATTGTGCTTGTGTGGCCGGTGTCTGTAGCGTTGGTGTTACAGGTCGTGGACATGAAAGTGGAGTTGGTAGCTTTAGTTATGCAGTAACCGCTGGTACTTCAAGTTTAGTTCAAAACGTACTTTTTAGTGTTACGGCCGTTAATGATAATCCATATACATTTGGAACGAGCTCTGCTGGAACAATTGATGGAGATGGAAACGTGCTCTTTAATGAGTCGGTAACACAGCTTCCAGGTTCAGCTGTCAGCTTTACGCTTAATAGTGCAACAGACCCTGACGGACATAGTATCACTCAATATCAAATTGTAGATTCTCCAGTTAATGGAACATTAACAGATTGTATTGGCTTAGGTGGTAGTTCGGCTACGGACTTATCATGTACCTATACTCCTAATGATGGAAATATCAATAATGGTTCTACATTAACAGTTGCAAATAAGGCACAGGCCACTGTGGCCAATTTAACATTTCTTGCTAAAAGTTATGGGACTGGTGCTAACGGAATTATTGTTGATTTAATTGATGCTCAAAATGTTGGTGGCGGAAACGAGTATGCTTGGGTAGATGATAATACTGTAAAAGTTTTATTTGAAGCAGGTGTTTCTACTGAAGGCAATATTGTGACAGCAATTAACGCTTCAGTTAATGCAGAAGTAAGAGATTTAATTTCTGCATCTTCTACTTCTTCAGGAACAACATATAGTACAGTCACAGCTCTTACTCTAACAGGTGGGGCAGCTGCCGCAGATACTTTTAGTTATCGTGCGATTGATTCTTCTGGAGGAATTTCTACGAAGAAATATGTTCCAATTGTCATTCAACCAATTAATGATAATCCTACGATTTGTGAATATACAAAGTTTATCGATTATCCAGAGTGTGGAGTAAGTGGATGTATTAATAATGGAGCTCCAACAGCAACTCTTACGACACCAGTTGTAAATGATATTTACTATTATGATTTACAATCAGGAAGTTGTTGGAAATCAAATACCGCTGTTACTGGTGGATGGGAAGTTGTTGATAGTTATATTGCGGATCATACCTTCAATGAACTCGAGACTTTAACAATAGATAATGTTGTTGTTGATGAAGGTGGTGGAGATACAAGTGAAGACGCTGAAACAATTTCAATAACTGCTGTTAGTAGTGATAATACAATTTTAATTCCTTCTAATAATGTTAAATTCTATAATGGTTTAACTGATATTACAGGTGGTGGGCTTCCTTACAACTTTGCTGATGCTGGCTCGGCCGATACTAATGATTTAAGAATTGAAATTACTCCACAGGCACCTAATGTTGGTACTGCTAATATTTCAATTACCTTAAGTGATGGAACAAATACTAGAACACTTTCATTTGCAGTAACAGTTTCACCAAACTCTGCTGCCCATAATGGTTGGACTCAAATTACGGCATATGGACCAACTGTTAATAAATATAGTCTTCCGGTAGATAGTACTTACACATGTTCTTACTCAAGAAGTTTTTGTAGTGGTGGAGACTGTAAAGGAACGGCAAGTCCTGTTAGCACTGTAACTCCTTCTGATATCGATGCCATTTATTATGATTCAACAAATAGTAATTGTTATAAGATTGATGAGTCAGCTGTTAAAGTTGCGATTCAAAATATTGATTACTATCCAAGAAAAACAACCGGTGCCACTGTAGAATATGTAAATGGTGCAACTGCTGGCTCGGAAGTGGTTACAGTTAGTGGTAGTGCTATTACAGTTCAAATTCAAAGTGGTGTCTCTACAGAAGCACAAGTGATAACGGCCATTAGAGCTAACTATCAATCAAATGATTTAGTAGAGGTTGTCGATAATACTGCCGGCTCTACTGCTCAAGTGAGCGTGGCCGCAACAACCATTACAGGTTATACAAGTGCTAATTGGTCACTGTTTCAAAGCTATTGTAATATAAGTTTTACTGACGATGAGCCATCTTGTTCGAGTCTCGGTTCAACTTGTGCTGGAGCAGGTTCTCCTGCAACAATTGGTCTAGCTAATCCAACTAAATCAAGTAGCTTCTACTATGATAAAACAAATAATTCCTGCTATCACGCTCTTGATAATGATAATGATGGATCACCAGATACTTGGGCCGCTTACACAGCTCCTGGTTATGTAAAATTAGCTTGGAATGCTTTTTCTCTAAGTGGTTCTGGAAGTATTACCGGTTATAATGTTTATCGAAAAAGTACCAGTGAGAGTTTTAATTATGATAGGCCTCTCAATATAAATGTCATCACCACAACGGCAAATAGTTTCGAAGATAAAGTAGGAGAGTCATTTTATCCACCAGCTCCGAATAAAGTTTATCGTTATGAAGTAAGACCAATTATAAATTCTATTCCAACAGCTACTGATCAAGATTTTAAAGTGGTACGACTTTTTGTTCCACCTAATAACACTTCTTTTGTTCACAGATGGATGGTGAATCAAGAAATGTGTAGCTTAATGAACTTAACAACTTTGGATGCTGGAACAAACTTTATGAAGTGTGTTTATGACGGTCTAGGTGATACTGGAAATGCTCCAGGTTCAAATCATTATGATATTGGTTATGACATGGTTGTAGATCGTTTTGAATCTGGTTGTCCTTACACTGATAACTTCAATAATACTTGTGGCGGCGGTGGAGCTTCTTCTTGTACTTGTTCTACTACTGATGGTTCATGTGTTGGACTTGATGACCCAACCAGCGCAGGTGTTACCGCCAATGAAAATGCTATTTATTATTCACGTAACGAAGGAAAGTGTTATGTAAGAACTGCTGGTGCAACTTGGGCCGACATTGAAACAAATGGAGCTTACTCACCAAGGTTTGCACCAAACACACCAAGACTTCCACCAATGGTAAATGTAAGTGGGGCAACTTCAACAGCTCTTTGTACTCAATATGATACTGATAATTTCTATGGAGCAAATACAGCATTCCATGGAATATCGACCAATCCTACTGTTGCCATACCTACAAGAAAACAACAAATTGCTTTTGCTCAGTGGAATAAGAATGATTTAACTGATGGTGAAATGACCACTCTTGAAACTGGTCTCTCACTAAATAGTTCATCAAAGTGTAACTCTTCTGCCGCAAGTGGATTAGAGTCTGGATATAGTAATATTGATATTCCTGATAGTAATAATTTTTACTCTCTTCCTGCTTCTGCATCTGCCGGTTTCAAAACTATGGTGACTGGTTCTAGTGAGACTCAATTATGTCAGTCAATTTTTGGTGTTCAAGATTCTGTTGGTAATGTTGCTGAATGGGCTAAAGAACAAATTGATTGTTCGTTCATGAGTGTTTGTGCTGCCAATGTTGGGGTCTCTCCTGATATGCAGGCCGGTAACGGAACAGATGCCTACCCAGGTTGGACTCTGAATCCTGGAAATGGTCCATGTGTTGATTCTGATTCTGATGGAACTTGTGATTCCTCTATTCCGTCATGGGCGCTTGAAGATGAAAATTATAATGCTGGAAGATTTTTTATTCCTGTAGGTCTCCCTGCTCATGTTGATTTTCCACTTAATAATCCAACTTCTGTTGTAGCAAATTTTATGAGTGAGATTGGACCAACAAGTGGGATCACATCAAGTCAATTACACGATGATACGATTACCATTAATAGTATTCAAATCTTTAATGAAGTAACTGGATCTGAATGTGGTCAGATGGTTTATGGTGGACGTCATAATGTGGGAACTGCTGCTGGTGTATGGAACGCAGAATTTGTTCCATGTTCTGATCCTGGTAGCACTGCTAATTACGCTGTCATTGGACAAATGACTTTAAAGAGACCTGGTGGAATTTTTACTATCAGACTTGTTGATCCTGGTGCAGGTCCGGTAGCACTTTCAGTATCTGTTGCTGCAAGTGCAATAACTGTAAATCTAGCTCATGATGGGGTGACAGTAACTTCAACATTTGGTGATGTTGTAACGGCCTTAAACGCTAACGGTGGATTTACCGGTCTTGGTATGACTGCAACGAATACAGGAACCAGCACAAAGGTTGCTGGAGCTGTTTCTACCACCAATTCAACCGCTACTATTAAAGATCCAATTGAGCCTGATATTGGTTTTAGATGTATGTGGACTATTAATGACGCCGATTATCAAAACTAATTAACTCTTTTCTTGATATTGCCTCCCATGATACTATTTCTATGTTTTTACAGTTAGATGGCCAAGGAGAGTTGCTGTGGGATTGTTTTTTAAGTCAAAATCAAAAGATAATAGTGAAACCCTTCAAAATTCAGCAAAAGTGATCGCATTCTTAAATCAAAAGGGTGGGGTCGGTAAGACAACAATGGCCTTTAATACCGCCAGTGCTCTTGCCAATCAAAATTATAAGGTTCTTTGTTTAGACATGGACCCACAAGGTAATTTAAGCCAGCTTCTTGGTGTTGATGTAGATGAGACTGATTCACCTCAGGCCTATAATTTACTGATCAATTCAATTCGTGAGTTAAAGGGTTTACATTCACCAGTTCTATTTCAAGATGTTTTAGTGAAAGGAAAGTTGGACCTTATTCCAAGTGGACAGGCCTTAAGTGGTTTTGAACTTTCTGTGGCCGGCATTAATTCTCCAAGACAATTGATTTTAAAAAGAATGTTAGAGAAGACCGGAATTCTTTCGCAATATGATTATGTTGTCATTGATGGACCTCCAACACTTGGTCTTCTTGTTGTTAATATATTATGTGCTTGTGATGGAGTCATGGTTCCTTTTCGCCCTGATGAGTTTTCTCGTAAAGGACTGGGGAATTTCTATGATGTCCTTGGGCAAATTGAAGAAATGGGTGTTACAAAAATACCTCAAGTACTTGCTCATATACCAAATCTTGTAGACCTTAGAAGAAAGCAAGAGGGTGTAGACTTAAAAAGAATTACTCAAGACTTAGAGGACGAATTTGGACAAGGTAATGTAGTGGCTCCATTTTTAAATAAGGCTCCACTAGTTAGAAGTCAGGCACAAAAAAAATCTGTTTTTGATTATCAGAGTAAAGAATTTACTCCTCTTCAAGGACAATTTGATCAACTTGCGCATTTAATTACAAGTAATAATAAGTGGGAGATGAGAAGTGAGCATTAAAAATAGTTCTAAGAAAAATCCACTTTTTGTAGTGACTAATAATGGTCAAGATGTTGAAGAAGCAACGAATATGCTTGATGCTTTAATTAAGAGATTAGGTTTAGAGCCAGCAATAGAAATCTTTGAACAGATTTTAGAGTTTTTACTTTCACAAGTTAAGAGCTACGCCGCTTTTGAGCAGGCCAAGAAGTATGTTGATGATTTAGTTGATCTTCTTGAAAAAATCCTCAAGATGATTGATCCAGTCTTGGCCTTTTCTGTTATTTCTCGATAAGAACTTTTTGGTCGTTTCCTAACTCAGTATCTTTTTCTGGGTTTTGATCAGGCTCCGGTGTCGGCTCTGGTGAGCTAAATCTCTTAGAGGCCACTTCCCCCCATTTTCCTTCTTCAAGTGAAATGGAAACAAGCATGGTTGTTTTCTTGCCATTAAAAAGAGCTTTAGCGATTTTCTTTCTAATACCACTATCTTCATGACGATTAATTACTACAGTATTAATTCCTTTTTCAAAAAGAGAGCTTTCACTTGTGATGACTTTAAGTAAGTTTTTATATCGTGCCCAACCTGGTGATCGATCAATTCTGATAAAAACATTCTTTGGTTTTTCAGGTAGGTTATAGGTAACCTCAATATTATCTTCATCTAATACTTCAATATCAAATTTAATAATTTTGGCCTTTGGATCAACTTTTATTCTACTTCCGGCAGCATCAAAATCAATTTTTGAATTGGCCTCGTAGCTAATGGTATCCACATCATCG
>JAONMX010000028.1 GCA_028378565.1 Bacteriovoracaceae bacterium | reverse complement strand
TAGTGGTTTTGGAGAATCAATTTCTCAAACAACAAATCAGCTTACTCGAAGCTTTCCAAATGCGGGTACTTTTTCTTTGCAAGTAGAAGTCATTGACTCAAAAGGAAATACCTCCGTAAGCTCAAAGAACTTAACAGTCAAAGATATTCTTCCTCCGAGTATAAATATTGCAGTTTCAAGTACTGAAATCTTTCAAGGTGAGAGTGTAGAGTTTAATTTATCAGGTTCAACAAAAGGTACCTTTCCAATTACATCTTATGAACTGGTAGTAGAGGGCAACACTCTTTCCCAAAACACGCCGGTGTTTAACTATACTTTTCAAAACATTGGAGACATCAATGTAGTCTACAAAGTAAAAGATGAAAGAGGATTAGAGGCAAGTGATAATATAAATATTCGAGTAAAAGAAATTATTCCTGTAAATCAAGCACCTGTTGCCAGTTTTACTATGTCAGCGACTGAGATTACAGTTGGAGACACGGTTAACTTTGACGCTTCAGCTTCGAGTGATGACAAGGGAATTGTGGAGTATGCATGGAGATTTGGCGCAAATGCAACGAAAGATGTATTTACCCCACAGACTAGTTACACTTTCATGCAGGCCGGAACATTTGAAATAACGTTAAGTGTTTTTGATCAAGAAGACTTGCAGTCTACCCCTGTTACTAAAACAATTATAGTCAATGAAGACACTTCGCCTGAAGCGAACCCAATCGCTTATTTTAAATTTGAGCGTGCTGCAGAACTTAATGATTTCGGTGACGAAGAAACATTTATCTTTTTAGAATTTTACGGGCAAGCTGGCAGCACTTCACTTGCATCTGCTGAATATGAAGTCCTTCAAACGGGACAAAAATTTACCCCAAGAGATTTATACCCAGCAACAGGAACTGAGATAGAAGGTCTTCCTTTTGGTATTTATGACATAAAACTGACAGTTACAGATCAGGCCGGAAAAACAAATTCTTTTATTCATAATATTGTTCTTAACGGAGATGACCAAGATCCAATTTTAGATTTTGAACTGAAACAAGCTGCTTCTAACACAGCTTTTTTAAATTTACTTAGATCATTTGATCCAGTGGATTTTGCTTTTGAATTTGATATTAACTGGGGTGATGGCACAAGTGAATCGCTCTCAGATCAACTAGGTAGCTTACATACTTATTCAAGTGCCGGAACTTATGATGTGACCATCACTTATAATTCTCCAAACGTGGGTACAGCGACAACTCTAACAAAACAAATTACTGTATCAGAAGAAAGTCTTGAACCACTTTTTCCGATTGCTAACTTTGTTAAGTGGCAAGAAGACTTCGCAGGACATGTTCGTTTTTACCAAGAACTCTCTCTTTCACCTAATGGGGATTTAATAAGTTTTCAGTGGGACTTTGGTGATGGTAGTCAAGGTTTTGGAGAAGAGGCGACTCACTTTTATGAACCAGGAGTTTATCTGGTAAAGCTTACCGTGACCGATCAAATGGGAATGAGAGATTCTCAAACTCAAAGAGTCGTTATTACCGAACCGGGTCCATCAACTCTCGTCGGAGGGGATTGCTGGGCAGAGGATACTTTTGGAATGTGTTTTGCCATTGCTCTTGATGACTTTGAAGAGTTGACAACGATGTCGATTGATTGGGGGGATGGTGCTGTCGATGAGTTTGATGCTAGTGATTCAGAGAAATGGTATGAAATTGAAGAAGGACATCAGTATGCCTCACAAGGTGATTATAACGTTGTTGTTACGGCCAATACGCTAAGAGGCCAGTCCGTTACTTTTGAAACAACGATCGACACATCTGGAGGTGGTGGAGCACAAGCACCAATTGCAGACTTCTATTGTTACCAAAATGAATTAGTTGTGGAATGTTTTAATAATTCTTTTGATCCAGATGGCTTTATTACAACGGCCTCTTTAAATATGGGCGATGGAACGAGTTATGATGCCATGTCTGGCTATATTGTCCATGAATATCAAGATGCTGGTGAGTACACGATTACTTTAAGTGTCATTGATAACGAAAACCTAGAGTCCCAAAGTTCACAACTTGTGAATGTCATTGGCGGAGTTAACATCTTGCCATTAGTAACGTTTTCTTGTGAACAAAATGGACTTGAGTTGAGTTGTACTGATACTAGTGTTGATACAGATGGAAGTATTGTAGAAAGAGCATGGGTGGTTAACGGTGAGGTCGTAAGTAATGGATCAGTTTTAACATATTCAGCACTTGAGAAAGGTCAGTTTATCGTAGAGTTATCAGTGACTGATAATGAGGGAGGTATGTCTACTGATAGTAAAGCGTTCTTCTTATCAGATGATCCAAGTGATGTCTTAGTCGCAAAAGTTATCTGCAATGAGGTAAGCACTTTGATACTTTCTTGTCACCATCAGGAAAGTAGTGGAAACGTACTACTATCTAAATGGATTATTAATGGAGAATTATTATTTGAAAATACAGATGTTGTACTTTTAAAGTATAGTGAAGATATTGATTTAAATATCAAGGTTGAGCTTTCAAATGACTTCACTTCAGCTTCCAGTACTATTGATTACTCGCTTAAATACTTATCGCCTAATCCAGATTTTAATCTAGTTTTTAATAAAAATAATACAGTGAAAATTCATATGAATGGACTATTGAAAATAATAATTTTACAGGTAGGTCAGTATCAAATAGATTTTTATCGATAGGTGATAAAAGTGTGTCTGTTTCTGTCACAAATAAATTTGGAAATAATGTCACTAAAAGCATTACTATAAATATTGAAGAACTTATTATTGATACAAACTTCGCTAAAAGCTATTACCCAACCGATAATGTTATTTTAACATTTAAAAACTTAATTCCAGAAACTTCGGGGAGTCTGTTATTAAATAATATAGAAGTTAAAACCTTTAATTTATCTCGAAGAGATATTGGATTTTTTTATCCAATAGCAGACTCTGGACAGGTTGTGGCCCTTAATTTTAATCTTGATGGACATGAAGTTACTCATAATCTTAAGACTATAGCTTATGAACTATCAGAGAATCCAGAGGCTGAAATTGCAAAAACAAAGGACGCTATATTAAACAGACTAAATATTCTTACTGATCAGAAAACAGAGTTTGCAAACTATACTGAAGGAGTAGGTGGAGTGATTGACGCTTTTGTTGAAACACTTGTTGAGAAAAATGATCCTTCTCTTTTAAAATGGGCCTCTCTCATACTCAAAAAAGAGTTAAGCAACATTAATAATCAAGATTTAATTGTTGAAAATAAACATTCTGATCAAGGAGTATTTTCAAGCCTCTTTAATTTTATGTTCGCCGAAGCAAATGCGATAACTTTTAGTGAACTAGAGAGTCGTGCAATTGCATGTGATGATAAAATAGGAAGTAATAACTTATATCGGTATTTACTAATGGCTGTTAAACTTGTTGGAAATGCAACTTCGGTAGTTACAGGAATTAGTGCAATAGTAAGTGTCTCTGTCGTCACTACTGCTTTAGTTTCCCCAGCAGCACAGGCACTTATAATGGCCTTGATCGTCCCGATTACAAATGTGATTACTAATATCATCGCGATTGGAGATCATAAAAGAGATTTAATTTTTTGTTCAGAAAATGTAAATTATCCAATCAATTGCAGTAGTAATGATGTGCAAGTATCTTTTGAAGGTGTCCCTATTATTGACAACAAAAGAACCTATCGTTCTGGGGTGAGATATAATTTTTCTCCTAAATTTACTGCTGGAAATTATAATTTTGTTAAAAGCAAACTTGCTAGCGACAGTAATTGTGATGAGAATAAACTAGGGTCTGTTTATAAAACGTTTAAAGAAGGTCTGACCTTATACAATTTTGATAAATCAAATCTTTCAAGTCTCGTTAGTTTAGATTCTCTAGATTCGCAGGTAGAAGCTGTATCATATCTTAAGCAATTTGGAGAAATCTCTGATGACGAAGTTCTTATTAAAGATCTAGCTGCCGAAATTGTTACAGGCGTGCTTAAGCTTCAAGATAAAATGGTTGAGACAGGTGTTAAAGCTCAACTGGATACAATGATTGAAACTATAACAAATGAGATTGAGACACCTAGTGCTTCGTTGAGCTATACAGACAATAGTAAAGAATTAATTAGTGTAAAAGAGCTAGAGGGGAAATATACCATTGAGGACGAGAAAGTATTGTACAAGACAAATTCATCTGAAAGTGGTTTTTACACTTTTGTTAATGTTAGAAGTGGTTATTTAGGTAAGGTGACTATTAAAGTGAGTGAAAAAGTCGGGCCAAATATTGAATATCCTATTAACTTTAATGTAACTGAAATATGCCCTTCCACTAATGATGTAGAGCTAATTCAGTGGCATAATGGATTAGGCCTAGTTAGCGAAAGTGCTAACCTTCAAATTGATCAAAGGTCTTTTGTTGATAAGAATTCAGCTATATGCCAAATAGATAGTATAAGTGGATTTGTTCACCTAGCTGGGGGAGCGATAATAGACGCTCCGAGGTCTTCAATTCTCGCTGAAAATGATAAAGACTTTGTTAATGGTGGGGGAATTATAGTTTATCCAGATATTAGTTTAATCGGAAATGTATTAATTGCTGAGAAGGCAGGTGCAATTAATATAGACGTTTCAAAAGTTCCAAGTGACAGAGATGACGGTGAAAATTCAATATTTGATCCTTTTAGCATTACTGTTCCTGAGAATTCATTACTCGAGATTGCGGATAACACAAGTATTGTTATGAATAATGATATTGATTATTATGAACATGGTGGGGATATTAAGTTTATAGCATCTGGGAGGATAGAAAGCTGCAGTATTCAAAATAGTAGCATTAAAGCAAGTAACCTTAGTTGTACAGATTCTAGTATGACTAATGTTATAATCTCGGGAAATATTGATAGATTGAAGCTTGAAAATGATACCATTATAAATAAAGCACAATTTACAAGTGGAATATTTGATTTAACCTTAAATAAAACAAGTGTAGAGAACTATTTAATAGGTCTTAATGGTGGATTTATAGTTAACTCTAACTTTAGTAGTGCTTTTGATATTTTTGATCCTGTTGTGGGAGAGGTTTATCTGGGAGATGTTGGAGGAAAGACCGGTAGAGTTAATTATTCAGATGTTAATGTTAGTTATACAGGAGCATGTGTGGGTGAGGGATGTGGGATCTCTTCGGGAATAATTGCAACTTTTTCCCCAGTAAATGCTCGAGGTGTGAGCTCCGTTAATTCAGATGTATACTCCTTTAGTATTTCAGATTCCGTTATTGAAAATGTTCTCCTGAGTAGAAGGTCAGTTATTGAAAATGTGAGGTTAAATGCTCAAGGAGGCAGAGTTGAAGAAAATTCAAAGCTTCTTGGTAATGACGATTTTAATGTTAATGGGTATTACTTTCAAGTTGGTAACGTATCCTTTAGTTTACCTGTGCAAGCTGACTCCTTCACAATTTCTGGTTCAACAAGTAAACTTCTTGTATTTTCAGAAGGAGTTGGAATTGAAGGTGTTGTAACAATAACTTCAGATGATTCTTACTCGCTCATTAGTGATATTGAGTTAACGGGTGAAAATAACATAAATTTAAGAGGTGCAAATATTATAAATCAACTCACTTCGATAGATAGTTTTTTGGATCTTCAAGAAGCCAATGTGGCTACAATTGAAATAACAGGTGGTGATGTCTCCATTTCTAAATCAAAAGTGAGTAGTTTAACTATAAATAGCTCGGTAGTTTCCATATCTGATGATTCTAGTCTTGATATCGCGAATATAGACTCTGGTAGTTTTCTTGATATATCTAAAGCTAATGCGAGTGACATTAATGCGTCAGGCAGTTCCTTTATATCCATCAACGGTACTAACGTTTATAATGTTAACGCGAGGGACGGTTCTGGTTTAAACTCAAATGTTGGTATGATTGTTAATAACTTGAGCTTAGTTAGAAGTAGTTTTGAAGGTTACTGTTCAGCGATAAATGCAACAGTAATAAACTTTTCGACAGTTGGAAACAATAATCTAGAGCAGGAATGTAAAGTTGAGAACTCAACCGTCTCCGATGAATCTTTTGTGAGTGCCTACGTAAGCAGTTCAACCGTTTCTGCAAAATCAAGGGTTATTGATAATGCAAATGTTTCAGCAGGTAGTAGAATTGTAAACTCAACGATTTCGGGGGATGCATCTGTATCTGGTGCAAAGGTAACTGATCCTATAATACTTGGTAGTGCAGTTATTACCAAGGATAAAACAAAAAATACCTGCGATGGAGCTAACGACACTGATCCGGATGATTATTGATGAGTAGTCTACAATCAAGCACACCGCCAAAATTTCTCGCCAAAAAAGCCCCTTTTAAGCCCTCAGGGGTTCTCTAAGTGTTCGAAATTGTATGAGATATGGGGTTGTGAGATAATTTTCCTCGATGGCAAATCTATATTTTTCGAGAGCTACGTGCTCCATAAAAATTATTCTTACCATACTGTTTGCGATTCTGTGGATTGGGGAATCGATAGACAGCCATGTGGATATTGGTGATCTTGTTGTTCCGGCACTTTTAATTTTAATGATTAATGATATCTACATGCACATGAAACGGGATTTACAGCCAAGGTTTAAAAATCAATCAGAGAATACACTTGGAATTCGTAATCCACTTAGCTCTATTATGAAGCCGGCCTTTTCTTTTATCTTTTCAATTCTTCTCATTCTTCCTGTTCTCTTTGATTTTAATTTCTTTGAAGAAAATCAAATTATGCTTTGGTTGAAAGCCAGTGCGATTATTTGGAGTCTTATTTATCTCGTTATAAATGTAAAAAGATTGAGAACAAAGATTGCTGTTCCGCAGATTATTATTACCAATGTAGCGTTAGGGATTTTTGTCGGCGCTGTTATTCTTTTATAATCTATTCTTTATAATTTATTCTTCACCAAGAACAACAAATTTATAAGTCTTAAATCCGGCTTCTGCACAAGTGTGTAGAATAGTTTTAATTTCGCTATACTTGAGAGTCTTGTCGATAATCAAGTTCACCACCCCAGAGAACTTCTGAGCTTCAGGAGATGATTTCTCAACCTGCTTAATTAACTGCTTCTTCTTTACCAGCTCATTGTAGAGAGGATAAATCCCTCTGTTGGCATTTGTAATTCGTGATAGGGGAGTTTTTACTTTATTAATAATTTCTTTATCATCTACCCATATTGTATCAGGGGAAACTTGAACAATGACCCCAGCAGTATTCATACTAGAAGAAACTGATTCAGGTAGTGAGAGTCCTTTTGGAACATTTATAACGATCCCAGAAGAGTTGTAACTCTTTAGGAGAAATACCAACATAATAACAAGAATATCTAAGAGAGAGGTGATATCTAAGTCTAAGATGGCCTTCTTTGGCCTTCTTCCTCTATTACGAATTGATCGAGACTTTCTCATTATTAACTTCCTTGGATGTTTCCAAATACAATCTTATCGAAAAGATTATAAATTCGAACATCTAGTTGTCCTTCTTTTTTATAAATGGATTCATCAGTTTTTCTTAATGTACGAACAGCGTCCATCACCTTAATGATTTCTTCGTAAGAAATACTTACTGCTGGCTCAATAATCATTTCTGATTCGTTTACATATCTTTTCTTAAGTTTGATTAGTTCAAGATGAAGACTTTCATAATCAAATTCACCATTGGCGGTTTTACCGATGGATCTAAAGAACCTAGAAGGAACTCCTCGATAAAGAGAAATTCCACTTGGTTTAACAACAGCTCTTAGCGCTAACGGCTTTTTATTCTTTGGAGGAGCTCCAGCACTGATGATTGGAACATCACTTGGAATCTCAAAGATTTTAATAAAGTTAGCTGACATCAAAAGAAAGAAGATGAAAATAAAAACCGCATCCAAAATAGGGATGAGGTTTAGTTTCTTAACTGGTTCTCTTCTTTTTCGTCTACTAGGAGCTTTAAGCACTGTTATTCCCCTTTAAGGTTCTTTGTCCCTAAAAGATCAATAAGCTTTACTGAAAATTCATCAATCTCATTAATGATTTTATCACTCTTAGCACTTAGGAAAGTGTGAAGCATCATGATTGAAATTGCAGCTAGTAGCCCTAGGAAAGTTGTATTCATCGCTTTTGAAATACCTGTTGCAAGTAACTCAGCTTTTTGAGCTGGGTCGGCAGCGGCAACTGCAGAGAACGATTGAATAAGACCTTGAATTGTTCCAAGGAGTCCAAAGAGGGTCGAGATATTTGCAATCAGTTGAAGATAGTTAAGTCCATTTTCAATTTTTGGAATAACTTCTAGAGCTGTTGCATCGATAGCATTTTGAACTTGCTCAGTTGATTCGTTAGATCTCTTTAGCCCTGATTTTAAAACTCTTGGTAGGGCAGCGACACTTCCGGAGCAAACTCTAATTGCACCTTGGATATCGTTGGAAAGGATGTATCTTTGTAGTTCATTCATAAACGAACTTCCATCTACATCAAGTTTAAAACTTAATTTCATAAATCTTGCCCAGGAAATGGCGAGGCCAATTACCCAAATAAGACAAATAATGTACATAAATATTCCACCACTCTGAATAAAGTTTGCGGTAGAGTTAAAAACTGACAATACGGCCGATCCTTCCATGGACACTGACTCCTGTTAAATTAGAACCTTATAATACTATTCTAATTGAAAAATAGTATAAGGTGTTAATTTTACAGATTAGGAAGTTTCTGCCGATTTAATGGCTTAGTAATTTTCAGGAAAGAGTTGTCTTTCTATCCCTTCAATAAGAATGTGAATGATTTTGATATGTATTTCTTGAATACGATCAGTGATTTTGCAATCGATGACTAAAGGAACATCAACCATGGTTGATAATTTACCTCCGTCTTTTCCAAGCAGGCCAACAACTTTTGCGCCCTTTGCTTTTGCAACTTCAACTGCATTAATAACATTTTGACTATTACCGGAAGTACTAATGGCAAGAAAAACGTCTCCGTCATTTGCCCAGCCTTCAAGAAAGCGAGAGAAAACATATTCGTAACCATAGTCATTAGCAACACATGTTGTATGTCCAATATCATTGATGGCCACAGCAGGAAGAGCTTTACGATCTTTACGATATCTTCCTGTTAATTCTTCAGCGAAGTGAGAAGCATCACACATGCTCCCACCGTTTCCACAACTAAAGACTTTGCTATTATTTTTAAAGGCACTGACCATAAGATCAGTTGCCTCTTTAATAGCTTTTAAATTTTTGTCATTAGATACAAAGGTATTTAACGCCTCTTGGGCTTCAGAAAGTGAACTCTTTATATAGTCCATTTAATTAGGCTAGTTCTTCAAGAGCTTTTTTGATTTCTTCTTTTGGTTGAATTCCTACTAATGTTTTAGCGGCTTCACCTTTACTAAAGAAAATCATTGTTGGGATTCCACGAATTCCAAATTGTTGAGCAAGTTCACCGTTTTCATCAACGTTTACTTTTACAACCTGAGCTTTTTCACCCATTTCCGATGCAACTTCGTCAAGAATTGGAGCAAGACTTCTACAAGGTCCACACCACTCGGCCCAGAAATCAACTAGGATTGGCTTGTCTGCTTTAAGTACTTTGTCTTCAAAGTTGTTCTTGTCTACTGCTTCTACTGAACTCATATATATCTCCTGTAATTTGCTCACTTTTAAATAGAGCCTATCATTATATTAAATGAGTGAAAAAATGTACACATTCGTTTCACTATCTGACTAGACAAGTCATGTTTCGGTGCAAAAAATGCCGATTTTTAACCTATAATCAATAGATTACAATGAAAGAATGAATCGTAAATACTTCCTGAAAAGGGCCATTAATGTCGCACGCCTCTCACGCCTTATAGCAAAGGCTATCGACCTTTTTATCGTGCTTATTTTAAGTATATTCTTCTATCCGGTGGGGCTACTTCTGGGGATGATTTATATCGGTGTTGCCGACAGTCTTCAAAATGGACAAAGTGTAGGGAAGAAGTTCATGGGCTTTCAGGTTATCAATCTAGAGGATGGAACTCCTTGTTCTGTGAAGCAATCTTTCATTAGAAATCTTCCTATGATCGTTCCATTATTCTTTGCCATTATTCCACTATGGGGAGCGATCTTTGCTTTGATCTTAGGTGTTCCTTTAATTGTGTTTGAAATTTTGATGCTATACAAACTCGACAGTGGGCATCGCTTAGGTGATGTCATGGCCGATACTAGTGTTTTGGCCAACACAACTGATCGTGCAGTTAGTAAAGAACGCAAGACAACATGGTTCGGTGAAGGTAGTCAGATTAGTCCTTAATTTGTTAATGTTCCTTTCATAATTTTATATCTAATGAAGGGAATCCCATGAAAAGACTTATTGTTGTAGACCTCAGTAGTTTTATCTTTAGAGCGTTTTACGCTATTCGACCTCTTCATTCTCCAGAAGGCGTTCCGGTAAATGCTGTTCATGGTGTTCTTTCAATGTTGATGAAGCTTTTTTCTCAGTATCAACCAACTCATATATTTATTGCTCGTGATACAAGTGGTGGAACTTTTAGAAACGAACTCTATCCACAGTATAAGGCCAATCGCTCAGAGCCACCTGAAGATCTTATTCCCCAATTTGAATTGATTAGAAATTTAGTTACCAAAATGAATCTACCTGCACTGGCGCATGATAATTTTGAAGCGGATGATATTATTGGGTCCGCTTGTGTTCAGTGGAAAGATTACTTTGATGAAATTCTCATTGCCAGTGGTGATAAAGACTTAATGCAATTTGTGGATGATAAAATTAAGTTGCTGGATACCATGAAAGATAAGAAGTACGATCCTCCTGCGGTTTTTGAAAAGATGGGAGTATATCCAGAGCAAATTGTTGATTACCTTTCAATGGTAGGCGATGCTTCTGATAATATCCCTGGGATGAGAGGTATTGGTGCCAAAGGGGCGGCGAAGCTTTTGGCCGAACATGAAACTCTCGAAAAATGTATTGAAGTCAAAGATACTTTCAAAGGGAAGAAGCTGACTACCGCCTTTAGTGAACACCTTGATGAAGGACTTCTTTCCAAGAGCCTTATTAAAATTGTCACTGACGTGGATTTAGAAAGTACTCCTGAGGATACTCAGTATAAGTTTTACCCAACAGATGATCTGATTGAATATCTTCGAACCCTTGGTTTTAAGTCCATGCTCAAAAAGTTAGAAGACTTAAAATTTGCTGAGCACCAAGCTGATAATGCTGATCCCACAAGCTTTGGTGGAAGTATCACTCCCGATAAGCCAGCACTAAAGTATCATTTATTAGAAGAACAAAAAGTTATTGATGGGCTTGATGAATTACTTGATTCAAGTGAAGTGATTTCGCTTCATACGGAATATGATTCACAAGATATCATTAATCGTACTCTTAGTGGAATTGCTGTAAGCCCAGATGGTGAAAATATTTACTATCTTAATAAGAGAAATAAAACTTGGGATAAGTTTTCTAAAGAAATTCTTTCTCGTGTATGGGGAGATGAAAACCTTATTGTTGTAGGGGAGCATTGGAAGAGAGATTTCTTCTATTCTTATATTCAAAATATAGAAATTAAATGTAAGCACTACGATATTGTTCAAGCTCACTATGTTGCTGATCCAGAGGCAAAACATGAACTGCAAAATATTGCTCAAGGTTATATTGGATGGGCACCTGTTAAGTTGGAAAAAGGTCAAAGCTTTTTATCTGATCTCGAAGAGGAGCTCGTAGAGGCATTTCTTGGTGAAAGGGCCAGTGCTTGTTTTCTTACTTATGAAGTTTTGAAAAAAGAAATACATGATAAAGAGTTAGAAGATATTCTTGAAAGATTTGATCACGCTCTTATTCCAGTTCTTTCAGAATTAGAAATGAATGGAATTAAATTAGAGAGTGAATTCTTCTTTGATCTTGAAAAAGTGATGGATAAGAAGTTAAACGCTATTGAAAAGAAAATCGCTGATTACCTCGATGGTGAGACAATTAATCTTAATTCTCCAAAGCAAGTTTCAGAACTTCTCTTTGATAAATTAGGTCTTCCAGTTGTTAAGAAAACGAAGACTGGTTTTTCAACAGATTCGGAAGTGCTAGAAACTCTCGATGCTAAAAATATTAATCCAGTTCCAGGGATGATTCTTCAATACCGTGAACTAGGGAAGTTACTTAGTACTTATATCAGAACACTTCCAAAGCTGGTTCATCCTAAGACGGGAAGAATTCATACCCACTTTAATCAGCATGTGGCGGCGACAGGAAGACTTTCAAGTAATAATCCAAATCTTCAAAATATACCGATTAGAACGGAGATGGGTCGTAAATTAAGAGAAGGTTTTGTGGCCGAAAAAGGTCACGTACTTCTAGGGGCCGATTATTCCCAAGTTGAACTAAGACTTCTCGCTCACTTTTCTCAAGACCCAACAATGTTGAAGGCCTTTAAGAATAATCAAGATATTCACCGTCAAACGGCCAGTGAAATTATGGGAATTCCACTTGATGAAGTGAGTAGTGAAGAGAGATCAAAAGCAAAGGCCGTTAACTTTGGGCTGATGTATGGTCAATCTAGTTTTGGTCTGGCCAAGCAGATTCGTGTTTCTCGCACGGAAGCCAAAGATTATATCACGAGCTACTTTCAAAAATTCTCTAAGGTAAAAGCTTTTCTTGATGGATTAAAAGAAGAAGCTGAGCATTCGGGTTATGCTAAAACTCTCTTTAATCGAAAGAGATTTCTGCCAGACATTCACTCTAAGAATAGAACGGTTAAGAGTATGGCCGAAAGAGTGGCGATCAATAGTCCGATTCAAGGAACTGCGGCGGATATTCTTAAGCTTGCCATGATTAATATTTTCAATGAAATGAAAGAGAAGAATTTGAAATCAAAAATGCTTTTACAGGTTCACGATGAATTGATTTTTGAAGTTCCAGAAGCTGAATTAGAAGAGATGAAAAAACTTGTGAAAAACGGCATGGAAAATGTTGTAGAACTTTCAGTTCCCCTCAATGTGGAAATGGGAACTGGAACTAACTGGTTTGATTTAAAATAAATAACTCTTTGTTATTCTGATCAATATTTTTACTAAGTAGATGATTCAGTCTTTTTACTCGATAGCGTTTAAAGATTCTAAAGAGCTCTTGCGGAAATTCCTCAGGAGCTTTTTCAATCTTCGCTCTAGGTATTCTCTTGGTTAACTCTGCAGGTTCACCATTCTTTGCATCTTTTTCATAGATAAAAACAATGTCTTCTTTGTAGTCATAAACAAAGACCTTATCTTTTGTTTTAAGTTTGTTTTCAAACTCTTCACCAACGGCCTCATCACTTGAGAGTACAATTGGTGCATTTGGATCTCGATTAAGTGCTTGAGCACCGGCCACTCCTGCTGGAGCAGAGCTCGATCCACTCACGGAAGCAATTCCACGTGAGTTACCTGAGCCGGAGGAAGACGATCCATTTTTAGAAGCTGAGCTTGTTTTATTTGAATCACTATCTTTAGGCGGTCTGTCCTCTTCTCTTGGAATCATATTAAAGGCTTCATATTGTGGATTTCCAGTGGGAGCAGCGTCAGGTCCGGCAACTGGGCGAGCAGAGTTTGTACTCCAGCTTGGTTGCCATCTCACTTGATCCCCTTGAGTTTTTCCACCACGGCTCTTGTACTGATCATTTTCAGGTCTGGCCTTTGCTCTTTTTACATATCCATTATATTGAGCATTCTCAATTTGACGGTCGAGTTTTTGAGCAAGTGGTTCCATTCCCGCTGCCTTAAAATCCTTAAGGCGTTTAATGGCACCGGCTTTCTTTTGTGCTTGCCCGCTATTAAAGTCAGACTCAATTGAATCCGCTTCCGCAACAATCCAATCTCTCATATTATCTCTTGCTTTAAAAATCGCATCATCTACTGTCATTGATCCTCTAAAAGGGTTCGAGCCCATAAACTCCGGCCACTTCATTTCTTTTAGTTTAGCAAAAACTCTTTGCTGACTCTCAGGACTAGAATCTCTCCTAAGCACCTGCTCATAGTGGTCAAGTTGCCTTGAAACTCTATTCGCTACCTCAATTTCTCTCGCTGAAGGAGTCATGTGCTCTTCTAGCTTGTGATCAACAATATTCAAGTTTGGTGGTCCTATATCGAGGCCCATCGCTCTTTGAGGACCCATGATTTTTTTATCGTCAGACTTAAGTATAATGGCACAGCTTAAGTGATTGAGAGCTTCTTTGTTATCAGTACTTTTTACTTCTTGAGTTAAGTTTATATAGCTATCTAGTGGAGTTTCGCCTTCTGTTGGTTCTAAGAAATCAAAGAAGTTCATTTCTTTGTTGCAGAATACTTGAGCCACCTCTCTTAGTTGTGAACACTCTCTTTCTGTAACTTTCTTGTCATATTCTTTATTCACTTCAATTAAGCTTGAAGATTTTCCCGATTGTTTAAAAATACTTTGGAAGTCTCTAAACTTTCTATTTGATACTAAAGAAAGCTGCTTCAATGAATTTCTATTATTAGCAATTGAGAAATGAGGCTGTAGCTCTGGAGTTGCTTTTAATCTAATTTTAATTTTTTTCAAAAGATTCTTCTTGTCTTGAGAAATTTCTAAATCCTCATCATCAAAAGGAGAAATGACAAAGAAACTTCTTTTAATTGCAGAAAAGTTCTTATTAATCTCTTCATTGCTCAGTCCTAGTGAACTTTGAAAAAACGACTTTAAATCATTCCCACTAACTAAGCTAATCTGAAAATTTGAAACGAGTTCTTCATTTAGATTGAGAATATTATTTATATTATTAAAATTTAAGTCACTTACTTGATCATCATCTAAGTTTAAGAATTCTTTCTCAGTCTGACTTATACTTAGTCTCTCTTGGGTCATAAAGTTATCATTAGGAACCATTAGTTCTTTGAATCGTTTTTGAAAGCCATTCAGTCCAGATGGAGGACCACAGAATGCTTTTGTAGGGTTTGGTGAAAAATTAGAAGCATTGATTTCTTCAGTATTACAATTATTCAAAAAATTGGTTTTTATAGTGTTACCAACTTCTTTAATTTGATCTTCGTTACAGCCAGCAGACTCAAAAAATAATTGAGTATTCTCAGACTGACAAAATCCTACATTTTCTTGTTTGATATTTTTTAAGGCAATATTTTTAGTTAAGACAGCTATACCAAAGGCAGCCTTCTTTTTAATAGGAGCTTTTATTACTTCTAAATCTTTGTAAAATTGCTCTCTTGATTTACAGTAACTAAGGCCGACTTCTTGTTGGCATTTACATCTCTTCTGAATGTCAGCTAAACTTTTTTCATTAGATGATTGAACGCCAAATCCAAAGCCTCCTCCGAATACAGCTTCTTCTTCTGTGTCTTCTTCCCAACATCCTACTTTTAGAAATGGTTTCATTTGTTCTGATAATTTTTGAAATGTTTCTCTTCCGCTACCTTGTTCGCCATTAGTTGCTTCTAGGCATCTGGTAATTAAGTCATTATCTATAGGTGTTGATGGACAAACCCTCTCATAGACTTGAGAGAATGCACTAACACTCATTAGGTAGATAATTAAAAATATACTTGTCCTCATATATCAAGTATCGGCAATTCCCATAGAAATATTAAATAAATTTACAGGTGTATAAATTTTAGACAATTCTCATAAAGCTATGATTTTTCAATAGTCACTGTTTAAAGGGCATTCGGAAGGTATGAACTTTTGGCACAAGGTATGCATTAAGAATATTAGGCTTAATAGGAATAGACTGGCTTGAGGGGGCCATTACAATGAGAAACTTAATCACAATATTAACGATGCTTATAACAGTGAATACTTATTCAGCTGATGGCGTTTCTTATATGAGATATTCTGATTCTAAAGGGGATTGTTTAGAACAAAACCTTGAAATAGAACTAAACACACAAAACATTGGTGATATATCTAAACCTGTTGAAATCGCTCTTCATTCGGGAGCGAAAGCTCAAGAAACAATTAAAAACGATCCGAGAAAAGTTTTTAAAGGAAGAAATGACAAGAAAGAGAATCATTGGATGCAAGCAGTAGGAAAAGCATTTATTCCAGAGTTTGGTGATAATGATAACGGTGGAAATTGTTCAACAAGTCTTGTGACTGAAAAGTCAGGAGTTGATGCTAATATAATCGTTCTTGCAGGACACTGTTTAAGAAAATGGTTTAAAAATGGTCAAACAAATAATGAAGCAGAGGTGACTTTTACAACACTAGATGGTGTTAAGGTTAAGAGAAAGTTTTCTGGAAGTGATGTCATCTTAAGAAAGTATTCAACTGACTATGATGATTACGCAATTGTTAAATTAGATAAGCCAATTTCAAGAAATGTAATTAAGCCATTAATTGCCTCAAATCAAAGACTTGGATATTTAATGGAAGAAAACCCTAACCTTGAATTAATGACTGCTGGGTATCATGGTGATAAAGATCCTAAGTTTGGAAATAGTGGAAAGAACCTAACATATCAAAAATGTAAAGAAATGAATGCATACATTAGCCATAAGTATATCGGAACAACATGTGTTTCTTATCGAGGTGGAAGTGGTTCTCCATTAGTTGCTAAAGTAGATAGAGAAGGACCAGCAGAGCAGGAGAAGGGAGATGAGTATCTCTTTGTAGGCTCTCTTGTGGGTGCAGCTAGAGATGGTCATTACATCACTCAATTTGCTAATCATGCTGAATTTGGAAATGAGCTCTTCAAAGCAATTCAAACCAACAGACCATAAATTTCAAAATCATAAAATAATATTTATATCAATGTGACTGTAATATCGAGTAGTTGCATTTTTGACATATCGCTTTAAGTTTTATAAAACCAGTTGGATTTATAAAAACCGGAGGCATTTTTGTCAAACTTACAGTTTCTTGTCGTTGAAGATGAGCTAATAATTAGAAAATTTATGGCCCAAGAGCTAGCTCAATATGGAAGAGTTTTTGAGGCCGATACAGAAGAAAAAGCGAATCAGATTCTAGGTAATATAAAGCCTGATATGGCCTTTGTTGATCTAAACTTAAGTGAGACTCAGAATTTCGAAGGTCTTAATATAATCGAAAAATGTAAACAAGCAGATGTTCCCTCAGTTGTTCTTACTGGACACCAAGATCAGCTTATTGTGGACGAAGCCTACAAGCGTGGGGCAAATCACTTTTTTTCCAAAGGGGATATAGCATCAGCCGAAGGACTCGATTCATCTATAACAAATTTTATTAAATCACTTAATAAATTAGAAGTTGATGAGTTCTTTGTGAACGAGTTTATTACTGAAAGTGAGTCTTTGAAATCTAAAATTCAATTCTTAAAATCACAGGTGCTCAACTCAAGACAGAATGTCCTTATCACTGGACCAAGTGGTAGTGGGAAATCAAAAATTGCAGAGTATGTTCATAGATTAATAAACCCAGAGTCAGAATTTGTTTCAAAGAACTTAACTGAAGTTTCTGAGAACCTAATCGAGTCTGAGTTATTTGGACATGTGAAAGGAGCTTTTACAGGGGCAACTGAAGATAAGATTGGCCTCCTTGAAAAAGCTGATGGGGGAACACTCTTTCTAGATGAAATTGGAGCTCTTCCTAAATCAACTCAGCAAAAGCTACTTAAAGTTATTGAAGAAAAAACCTTCAGCCCAGTAGGTAGTGTTAAGGCCAAAAAAGTTAGCTTCAATCTTATTACTGCAACCTGTGAAGATCTATTTGAAAAAATTAATAACGGTGACTTTAGATTAGACTTCTATTTTAGAATTAAAGGAATTGAAGTTGAAATGCCTGCTCTTAAAGAAAGAAGAGAAGATATTATCCCTCTTTTAAACTTCTTTCTTTCAAAGAATAAGAAGAAAATTTCTCTAGCAGATGATGCTAAGAAGACTCTTGAAAAGTATGATTGGCATGGAAATGTGAGAGAGCTAATGGCCTTAAGTAAAGAACTACTAGGTTATTCTAAAGGTTATATCTCCAGTGAAGATCTTCCTCAGTATATTCAAGAAAACTCTAATCCTCTTGAAAAAACGAAAGCAACAAATACAGATGGTTTCCTAAGCCCAAGAATGTGGGAATACATTGAAGAAAAAGGAATGCTTGATCTGATCAAAAAGATCGAGCAAGAGTCATTCGCTAAGGCCGAAAGACTTATTGGCCGCAAAGTAAATGCCATGTCCAAAAAACTTAATATCTCTAAGACCATGTATTACAGAATTGAAGAAGAATACGATCAAGCAAAAAAGGTGGTCTTACAATGAATAAACACGAAATCGAAAACCTTATCGCCAAGATTTCTATGGGGTGGAAACTCTATAAATCATCTGATGATCAAGAAATGATAAACGAAATTAAAAAACAAATATTAAAGTTACAAACCGAATTGGAGGAAAAATGAAAAAAATATGCTTGGTGTTGACTGCACTGACAGCCACTTCTTATGCCCAAAATACTAAAATTGTAAAATTTCATAAAGTAATATCTAAAAACGGTGATATTTTAATTATATCAAATCAGAATATAAGAAATATGCCAATAAACCCTTATGAAGAAGAGCTCTCTGATGAAGTTAAAAAAATTATCAAATCTAAAAAATCTAAGATCGTTGACTTTAGTGACCTTGGTCATCAGCCTCCTAATCGTGAGGTTTTTTCAGATGACTAGTTTTAATGGTGGAAAATTAAACTATGTTTTTACGAACAAAGCAAACTTACCAAAGAGTTTAGACCCTAAGGACTCTGACTTTGCAGAAAATTCATTGATTCAAGAACAAGTAGTAGGAACATTATTAGCCTATAAAGATGGAAATTATTTACCGTATATAGCATCAGAGTTTAATGTATCATCTGATGGGAAAATTTATACATTTAAAATTAGAGATAATCTAAAATCTGAAGCAGGTATAAAAATAACACCATTACTTATTAAGCAAAATTTGGAAAAGTTACTAAAGCAATATTTAGAGTATTCGGAAGTACCATTATTTAACTACTTAAAGGGATTCGATCTATTCTCTAAAAATCTTAACGAAATTGAAGGTATTAAGATTAAAGGTGATTCACTACTGTTTGAGTTTTCGAAAAAACCTGTAGGAATACTGAATTATTTTGTTATGCCTTATTATGGCCTACACCTTAAAAA
>JAONMX010000027.1 GCA_028378565.1 Bacteriovoracaceae bacterium | reverse complement strand
GTGGAGAAAAGGATGCAAGCTTATCAAAATATGAATTTGGTGTAGGCCTCACTCACGTCAACTACCCTAAATACCCAGGCTCAAATGAAAATGAGTCCGTAACTCTTCCGATCCCCCTCTTTTATTATCGTGGTGATATCGTAAGAAGTGATGAAGATGGTGGAGTTCGAGGACGCTTTTTCAACAATGATCATTTTGAAATTAATCTTTCTCTCGGTGGTGCAGCTCCTGCCAGCAGTAAAAAGATTAAGGCCAGAGAAGGTATGCCAAGCCTTCCTTTTATTTTAGAAATTGGTCCAGGTCTCATTTATAAAATGATACCCTCCTCTGATAAGCATCCGTTTAGTCTTAGTCTCAATATCCCCGTGAGAGTTCCGATTGCCTTTAACGACACTAAACTTGATGATCGCGGACTTGTCTTCAACCCTATTCTCTTTGGCTACTATAATATTATACCAAAGAAATTTCAGACCTTTTACTTTGCAACATACCGCTGGGGAAATCGTGAGTATAATGAAACTTATTATCAAGTAGATCCTCGCTTTGCTACTTCATCAAGAAATCAGTATCAAGCAAAAGCAGGCACCGTTGCGACAACACTTGGACTAGGCTTTGTTTATGAAATAATTAAAGACTGGAGTTTTGTCACGGTTGCTAGTTTTGAGAATTTAAAAAGTAATGCCAATAAGCAAAGCCCTCTTTTTAAAAAAGATAATCAAACCCTCTTAGTCTTTGCTCTTTCATGGACCTTCTTTAAATCAGATGAAAAGCAAAAAGCTTACTAAATAGGCTTGTCTAAAATATTTCACAAGATTAATTCATAAAATAAATATATATTAAAACCTAATTCTATCAATTTAATCAATGGGTTTATTATGAAATGGATTAACTATCATCACCTCATTTACTTTAAGGAAATTGCGACCAGAGGTAGTGTTTCAAAAGCATCTGAATTTCTAAAAGTAGGACAACCGGCTCTAAGTTCCCAACTCAAAAGTTTAGAAGATTATCTTGGAGTTAAACTTTTTGAAAGAAAGAAAAGAAAACTCTATCTTACAGAAGCGGGGAAGGTAGCATTAGAATATGCAAATCAAATCAATTCACTAGGTCAAGAACTCATTCAAGTAATCGAAGATAAAGCTTTCACAAATGATCTTCGCCTTAGTGTAGGAGCTCTCGACAGCGTTCCTAAACATCTCATATGCGATATCGTTGATTTTGCCCAAAGAAAGACAAAGTGTTTTTTGTCAGTGTTTGAAGACTCTACTGATAGTCTCTTAAGACAGCTCCTGGTTCATCAACTTGATGTGATTGTCACCGACCAAGAAATTACAAGTTTAGATAGCAAAGATATTTATTCAAAGAAAATTCTTCGTAAGCAAGTGAGTGCCTTTGCTTCTCCGGAGTATGCAGCTTTAAAGAAAAACTTTCCAGCATCCCTTAACGGGGCTCCATGTATTGTTCCAACATCACACTCAAGAATTAGAAGTGAGATAGAGCACTATTTTCATCTCAATAATGTAAGGCCAAAATTTACAACCGAAACACAAGATACTTCAGTTCAAAAGATACTTGCTGTTAAAGGAGATGGAGTTGTTTTTTTACCCGACTTTACGACAAAAGAGCTTGTCCAAGAGAAGAAACTTATCCGTATAGGAAAGCTTAATGAAGTTTATACTGAGTACTTTTTAATTTACGGAAAAAGGATCATCGAAAACCCAGCGGTTGAACTTATATTAAATCAAAATTTTGAAAAAATGAGACTAGGGTAAAACCCTAGCCTCTTTAAATCTTAGGAAGCCTGCTGACGAAATGCCTTCATGCTAACTCTAGCCCAAGGCATTGCAAGCAACCTCTTTTGCTCAATCTCCATTCCTGTTTCTTCACAAATTCCATATGTGCCGTTAGCAATTTTTCTAAGGGCCATATTGATCTCAGGTAATAGCGACTTGATTCTCAATCTAAAAAAACTCGAATCCTGAAACTGTAGCTCACGGGTTGCCATGTCCACGGTCTCAGTCTTCTCTTCTGATAGTAATGACTTTGAAGAAAGAGTGGCATTATATTGATGCTTCATTTTTATTAATTTTTCTTCACACATTTTTATAAGTTTCTTTCTTGATAAATCCATAAGACCTACTTTGTGTTAATAAGTTGTTGTACCCCAATGAAAAGACCAAGAGGGATAAAGCAAGATAAAGCAATAAATAAATCAATCATATAAACTCCCTTGTTTGTTAATCACATAAGGAATTTATAAAACACATAACCATATGAAAAATATATAAATTCAAACGAACATATTGATATAATCAATACTAAGGAAGCATCTTGTTTGATCTTTTCATAGAAGGATCAAAAAAGAGATAAAGGAATACTAAACTCATTAGAATGAATAAGAACAAGGCAATAATTGGTAGAATAAGAATTTTCATAAAACCTCTTTAGTAACCAACAATTATTGTCTGTTTTTGAAATGCTAGGAAATGCATTAAAAGTAACAAAAGTATTGATTTAATCGATGGACTAAAAAGAAAGTTTAAAAGACTCTTTGTCAGAGAGCTCGATCTTTTGAATCATCTTTTTATTTTTTATATAAATTAAAACTTGCGTAGGTCCTAGTGCCGTTATTATTTCTCCACCAGTTACCACCGCACTCATATCTTCATCAACACCAAGACCATTATAGGCATCATGATTTTTGATGGCCCCTAGAAGCCTGTCTTCACGATTACGAACAATAAAATGTTGATCCACAATAAATCTTTTTAAAAGGCCCAGTCCTACAGTAGTTTCACTACCTCTTCCAGTTAACATTAATTCAGACTGAATAGCAGTTCCTGCACTTGTTCCTGCAAATGGAATATTTTTTTGAAAAAGCTCAATAAGCTTATTCTTAAGATTTAAATCTATGATTTTGGCCATCACCTTGTTTTGATTTCCACCAGGAAAGTAGATTCCTCCAGCTCGTTCTAACTTTAGCCTATCTTGTTGAGTAAAAGTATCGGAGCAAAAACATTTTACTTCGCCAGCACCAACATCTTTAAGCTCACTTTTGATGGTATCAAAGCTTTCCTGTGGATAACGAGTTCCCCAAGGTAATACATAAATGGGTCCCGATTTAACTTTACTTACAAAGTGGCTTAGAGCTGACTGAGGCCGTTTGCCTCCTCCAATAAGCACAAGCGTTGTACCGTAACAGTTTGAAATCATTACTAAAGCAAGGAATATTTTTTTCATAAAGAATATTTATCATTTTTGACACAACACTTCAAACTGATTCTCATACACCATAAGTTATACAGTCGTAGCGTCTAGTTGCTATCTATGGGTGCTCAAATTAAAATCACTCTATTATGGATCTTCACACTATCGTCACTACTATTCACCTTTTTGTGACATTTTCACTATGTGGCTTGATATGGACGATCCAACTTGTTCACTACCCAACATTTTTATTTATTAATCAAAAAGTATTTAACGAGTTCGCCACTTTCCATAGTTCACAGATAACAAAGATAGTGGCACCGCTCATGATTCTAGAGTTATTAAGTGGAGTCTATCTCTTTTGGAGCTTTCCTAGTTTAACTTCCGGGATTAGCTTCGCTCTTATTATTTTTATTTGGTTATCAACTGCATTAATGAGTGTTCCTCTACATAAGAAACTTTATAGCGCTTATGATGTAACAGTCGTTCATAAACTTATTCATACAAACTGGTTAAGAACGATTTTTTGGAGCATAAGAAGTATCCTTCTCATTAGTTTTGTTAAGATTGTTTTTGAATACTAAGGAATTAAAATGAAAAAAAATTGGATGAGCGTAACACTTCTACTCGCAGGAATTTATAATATTATCTGGGGAACTTGGGTCGTTCTTCTTCCTCACCAAGTCTTTAACCTAACTGGAACAAGTCTTCCAAAGTATCCAGAGTTTTGGCAATGTATAGGTATGATTGTTGCTGTTTATGGTCTTGGTTATATTTTGGCCGCAAAATCACCATTGAAACATTGGCCAATAACACTTGTGGGTTTTTTAGGTAAAATTTTTGGGCCTATCGGTTTTGTTCAGGCCATCTCGAACGATGTTTTTCCTTTATCTTTTGGATGGAATATTATTTTTAATGATCTCATTTGGTGGATACCTTTTGGCCTAATATTGATGAAGGCTTACCATTATCATCTCCCAAAAAAGAAAAAATTAAGGACTGTTTTACAAGATGAGTTTTCAAACTTTCCAGACCGAAAGAGAGCTGCTTTTATTAATTCACTTACAGGCCTAAAATCTGTCCATCTAGTTGGAACACAAGACGATGAAGGCAATACAAATCTCTCAATTGTAAGTTCAGTGTTTCATCTCGGAGCTTCACCTGCCTTAATTGGATTTATTGTAAGACCTGATTCGGCAAGAAGAGATACACTTAATAATATAAGAAGTAACAAGCACTTCACTCTCAATCATATTCATGAAGAAATTTTAGAAAACTCTCACCAAACAAGTGCTCGTTATCCACAAGAACAAAGTGAATTTAATGCTTGTGAACTAAGTGTTCAAACTCTTAATGACTTCCCTGCTCCCTTTGTTGAAGAATCGAGATTAAAATATTCTCTTGAATTAGTACGTGAAGAAAAACTAGAAGAAAACGGTACTCACTTAATTATCGCAAAAGTTACCGGAGTGTACCTGCCAGAAGGTGCCATTAGTGACTCAGGTGCTATAGATTATGAAATGATAAACCCAATCGCTGCTTGTGGTTTAGATGCATACTATGAAGCATTTAAGCTAGGACGCCTTTCCTATGCAAAACCAGAGAAAAGGCCATACTGGCTTTAATAAAGATAAAGTTACTTATGAGTTTTACTTTCCTAAAACATCATTACGGGTAGTTTCAGCAATTGCAGCAACTTCCTGAATCATATCCTCTGTAACTCCAAGTTCTTTTAGTGTCGCAGCGAGATCTTCAACAACAGCATTAAAATGATTATCGTTAAGCCCTTTAGCAACTAGTTTTTCATGAGCATCACGCATACCTTTTCCATCATAATTATTCGGACCACCAAAAGCGTAGGTTAAGAATAAAATTTGCTTTCTTCTTTGATCCTTCATATCAATCCCCTCAAAGAACATATTGATACGATCATCTGCCATTACTTTATTATAGAAAATATCAACAGCGGCCATAACTGCATCTTTCCCACCAATTCTATCAAATAAACTAGACATATTACCTCCTTAATATATATTATAAATACACATTAAGAAGATTAAGTTAAAATGATATTTATGTAAAGAGGAAAATATATGCGATTATCCAATTTTACAGACTACAGCCTTAGAGTTCTCATCTTTCTTAACCTTAAAGAAGATGAGTTATCTACTGTGGGTGAAATTGCTGATAAATATCAGATTTCTCGAAATCATCTCGTTAAAGTAGTTCATAATCTATCTCTTATGGGCATTATCAAATCATATAAAGGAAAAGGTGGGGGAATTGCTTTAAATCTTTCTCCTGAGAAAATCAATATTAGAAAGCTTGTTAAAGATCTAGAGTCCGACTCAAACCTTGTTGAATGTTTTGATGGTAATGGAAAATGTATAATTAGCCCCGCATGTAAACTAAAGAGCGTTCTTAAACAAGCACAGAAGAATTTTTATGATACCTTATCTCAATACTCATTAGCAGATATCACAACAAATAAAGTAAAACTTTTAAATGAGTTAAGACTTTAGAGTCGCATACCAAAAGCTAGAGTTGTTTGGTAGTCGCGATCACTGCCTTTAGGTTTCCCTGTGAAAATTGCAGTAATTCCTCCACTAGCAAAGAGATTTGCCGCAAGATTAAAAGTAAAACCTGTTCCCGCATATGGGCTTACATAAATGGCAGGTTCTCTTGTTGTACTTACACCATTTTCAGTTCGATCATATGTCGACTTACGAGCATGGCCACCAGCTCTTATATACCAACGTAAAAGAACAAGGTTAAAGCTTGAACGAAAGCCAAGTTTTGCGGCATAAGATTCTTCTTCTTCGGTAATACCTCTTGCAGGTAGAGTTTCCGTATCATTACTTCTAGTCACTTCTGACTCAAAAGAAAAAAGAGGTGGCCCATAGACAACTCGCACACCAACAAAAGTTCTATTCTTTGTTTTCACTTCCGGTGAAAGCTTCTGTACTCTTTCAAAACCGTACAAAGGAGAAATATTTAAATTTCCTCCTTTTGCGAAAAGAGAATGAGAAGTAAGTAAGAAGAATGTGGAAATTAAATAGTAGATTATTTTCATACCTTTATTCTAGCAAAATTAAGAAATCAATTTAATAGGGATATTCCTACCGTATACAGAATTTGCCTACACCCTTTAATATCAAGCCTATGAGAAATACTGAAGTAAAAGCATCGCCATTAAGCCAAGTAGAGCACCAAGTGGCAGGGTCGTGACCCAAGCTAGAAGCACCTGTCCAATCACTTTCCAATGAGCTTGTTTTGAAGCTGCACCAATACCAAATATGGAACCACATGAGACATGGGTTGTGGATACAGGAACACCGACTCTCGAAGCACCAAAGACCATTATTCCAGTAACGAGGTTAGCACTGAAGGCTTGACCTGGATTCATTTCTGTTAATTTATTCCCCATTGTTTCCGCAATTTTTCGAGACTGAACGATTCCACCTACCATCATAAATATTCCTACAAGTAAGATTGAAAATGTTAATGAAAACCTTGAACCCAGTAATAACAAGGCCGCAATTTTAGGTGTATCATTAAGCCCTCTTGAGAAAGAAACTAATCCTCCTGATAAATAATGTAGTCCATCTAAAATTTTCCCTAGAGAAATACCAAAAGCTCTACCGGAATACGAACTTCGACAGTATGCCTCTTCCCCTACGGAAATAAATGGCAAGCTTACACTTCCCTCAACACTATCTCTAAATTCTTCTACGGTTCTTAAAATACCTGGTTGGGTATGAAGCACCTTGCTACCGACACAAAGACAAGTATTTTCTTTAGCTCCAAGCTTCTTTTTAAAAAACTTAAATAAAGGATAGATCATTAAAACTAAGAGAAAAGAAATCAGGGGGCCACCAATCAAAGGTAGAAAGAATTTCGCCATTAGCTTATCAAAATTAATGCCCGCACTCGAAGCAATCCAGCCAGCTCCTGCTAATGCTCCAATTAAGGCATGAGTGGTAGAGACAGGAAGACCAAATTTTGTTGCCAGCATAACAGTCGTCGCAGCTCCTAAACCTACGGCCACAGGAAACTCTTTCAAAGCCATGACTTCATCTGGCACTAAACCTTTTCCTTTAAAAACAATAATCAATTCTTGTGCAAAAAAAAGAGCTGTCATAGAACCTAAAATAGTTGCGATGGTAGTCCAAATGAGTGCTTTTTTATAAGAAGCAGTCTTACTCCCATAAAGTGTTGCGACACCTTTGAAGTTATCATTTGCACCATTCGCCCAAGCGAGGAAAAGGCCAAAAACGAGTATTGCTGCCATCCAAATCATAAAATAGTCCTTTTATACTTATAGTTTATAAGTAAGTGCTAAAAGCTAACTGGATGTTACAAAAAACTTAAGGATTAAGAATATTCTTATAACAAGCCTTTAAACGGTCAAAATAATGAGACTTATTCATATTTTGAATGAGCTCACTATAAGTTTTCGGCATATTATATTGATCAACAAAATAATTATAGAGACGGCGCTTATAATTTTCAGGGAAGTTCTTTTTAGAGAAATCAACAACCTTCCCTTTCACGTAGACTACAGTTGGAACTATTTTTTTATAGAAATCAAAATTCTCTTTTACTTCTTTAAATTCTAATTTCGTTGCAAGGCCTCTCTGTTCAGCAATTCTTTTTAGTGCTCTTTCTGAAAAACATTTACCAGTATTAAAATTCATTCCATGGGCAAGAAGTATATCCTGCATCTGAAAATTAAGCGTTAGGATAGAATCTCCTGCGGTGTAACCAAAGAGTTCGTGAGTTGCAATCTTAGAATTAACACCACGAAAGTTTTGGCGAAACCAGGCCATCACTTCACTTTTTAAAAAACGATTAAAGTCTGGGAGCTTATTTTCGATATGAACATCAAAATCAGCATGGGCCAATTCATGAAAGATAGTATCAGCTAAAGGATAAAAAGAGTAACGATTCCCCTGTGAAAAATCAGAAATTGAAATAACTCTATTGCCTACAAAGTTTTTAGGTCGCAGATAAATGACATTCGTTTTATCATTGTAGGTTGCTTCAGCACCACTTCGATTCATCATCATTAAAATAAATCCTGAGGCTTTTTTAATGCGTATATCATCACTAACACGACTTAAATGTTGTAGATCAAGTAAAAGCTCATGAGAAAGCTCAGATTTAAATTTTTCAATGGTGCTTGCTGCAGCCAATATATTTTGACTAAGAATGAGTATCATTGCAATGAGTACGACTTTCATTTGAGATCCTTTATTAATATTAAATATATTTAAATAAGTTATTAAAAGCTTACGAAGTGCTTATTCATCTGGCAAACTTCTCGGCATGTCATGCCAATAACGGTCTCTAGTAGAGCCATTGTCGGCCTTGAAATAAGTTGTCATGCACGTTAAAATATCACCATTCAAAAATTAACAAGGGTAGATATTTTGGGACATTTCGAAAATGAAGAGGATGCTAATACTAAACGTGAACTAGCACAGAAGGTTCTGAAGGCCGAAGAAGAAGCTAGAGAAAAAGCGATTAATGAACGCCCTCGTTTTTGAGGTCTGCAACTTCGCCCAACTGCTTCTTTATTTGATGATGCTGGAAAAAAAGAACCTGGTGAAGGAAATTGGGAAGGTTATGGATTTGATATCCACCCTCAAGTCACCTTCTTTTCTGTCGCCATTTTAACTATCTTTATTTTCTTAACTCTTATGTTTAAAGAAAGTGCAAAAGATATATTTGATAATCTCATGCAGACAATCTCAAGCACTATGGGCTGGTTCTTTGTTCTTGCAACAAATATTATTATTCTTGCCATGGGGTATTTTGCCTTTAGTAAGTTTGGAAATATAAGAATTGGTGGTAAGAGAGCAAAGCCAGAATTTTCAACTATCGCTTGGTACTCAATGCTTCTTAGTGCAGGAATGGGAATTGGTCTCATGTTTTGGAGTGTTGCGGAACCAATGTTTCACCTTGGCTCACCTTCTCCAATGTTTAGTGGCATTGAACCTAATACTGCCAAGGCCGCTCAAGCTGCGATGGGAGTGACATTCTTTCACTGGGGACTTCACCCTTGGGCAGTTTATGCTCTCGTTGGTTTAGGACTAGCATTCTTTTCTTTTAATAGAGGACTACCCCTAACGATACGCTCAATTTTTTATCCTATTTTAGGAAATAAAATTTACGGCTTTTGGGGAAATGTCATTGATACACTTTCTGTACTCGCGACCCTAACGGGATTAGCAACATCTCTTGGTTTTGGTGTTCAACAAGTCAACGCTGGCCTAAACTACCTTTTTGGTTTTCAAATTTCAGTCACAGTTCAAATTATTTTAATCGTTGTGATTACTCTCCTTGCCACTATTTCTGTGGTTTCAGGTTTGGATAGTGGAGTAAAGAGATTGAGTGAGCTAAATATGGGACTTGCTGGAGTTTTCCTATTGTTCTTACTTATTGCTGGACCGACAGTCTATCTTCTTTCCGGCTTTACTCAAAATATTGGTTATTACTTAAAGAGCTTACCAGAGCTTAGCTTGTGGACGGAAACGTTTAAAGATAGCAACTGGCAAAGTTCATGGACTGTCTTTTACTGGGCGTGGTGGATTTCATGGTCACCATTTGTGGGAATGTTTATTGCGAGAATTTCAAAAGGTAGGACTGTTCGTGAGTTTATATTTGGAGTTATTCTCATACCAACATTACTTTCTTTTATCTGGATGTCAGTCTTTGGTGGATCAGCGATACATCTACAACTATCAGGAGCAGCAGATATTGTTGCTGCAGTTAAGGCCAATGTCTCAACAGCACTTTTTGAAATGTTAAAACATTATCCAATGACTGAGATTCTTTCTTTTATTGGTATTGTTTTAGTAAGTGTTTTCTTTGTGACTTCATCCGATTCCGGTTCACTTGTTGTAGATCACCTAACTTCAGGTGGGAAACTTGATTCACCTGTTCCACAAAGAGTTTTTTGGGCCATTATGGAAGGACTACTTGCCGCGATTTTACTACTTGGTGGAGGATTAAAAACTCTCCAAACAGCTGCAATTTGTACAGGTCTGCCTTTTACCATTATTCTTTTGATAATGATCTATAGTCTCTATACCGACTTAAAACAAGAACTCTTAGTAGAAGAAGCTGTAAAAAAACGAGTTCACGAAGTTGAAAGAAAGCACTTCATTCAAGAAGCCGTTTCAGATGCCATGGATGACTAAACGTCTACTGCATGAATATCTCTAAGGAACTCTGATACTCTTTTTTGATGAGTTCCTTTTTTACTAAAGACACCATAGATATTTATTTCAGGACATTTTTTAAGCTCTATAAATGAGAGCCGTCCTTTTTGGATATCTTCTAAAACACCAATTTTTGGAATTAGTACTAACCCATCTTTTGAGTGGCAAAAGAATCTCAGTAAGGGAATATCATCTGTTGTAAGTCTAAGAAGTGGATCTACTCCAATTGAAGGTTTAATAATATTGTTAAGAATTTCTGTTTCATAAGGATGTGAAAATTTATAAATCTCAATGGCCTTCTTTCTACGCTTTGATTCTATAGAAGACACAAGTGGCTTGGGACCAGCAAGAATAAGCTTACTATGTCCAATTTTTTGATAGGTGAATTCATCTAGATCTTTCTTCTTGGGAAGCTCTAAAGTGATAAGCATATCCAGCTCAAACTTCTTAAGAGAAGAAGTAAGTTCATTAAAAGAACCGGTGATAACATTAATCGTAGTTTCTGAATGTTGCTCTATAAAACTCTGGAGAACTCGGTAGACAAAGTTACGTGAGACTCCTCCAACAATACCGATATTTAGCTTCTTCGCTTCTGAAGGATATTTTCCATCTTTTATAAATGAATTAATCTCTTTACTATTTTCAAAAATAATATCTGCATAATTAAGTAAGTGTATCCCTGAATCTGTGAGCTCTAATCGTCTAGTCGAACGAATAAATAATTTTTCTCCCAGATAGCCTTCCAACTGCGACACCTGATCACTCACTGCGGACTGAGCAACCATCATCTTTTTAGCTGCTGCTGTAAAGTTCTTTGTCTGACTAACCATCCAAAATGAATAAAGATGACGAAAATTGATCCACTCCAAATATACCTCAAACAGATTAATACTATATTTATTATATATTATACTTATAGCGCAATGTCATCATATTATTAAAAAAAAGAAGAAGGATGTTATATGGAAACTTTATTACAAAAGATTATTACACAAAATAAGTATCGGTTTCAGTATGAAGAAACATTTCAGGATGTTATCGTCGATATAACTCTACCTGACTTAAATGATATGCCCGTTGACTCCTGGGGAGACTGGGGTCCTATGTATAATTTTCAACTCAACTCTGATTTTCCTATTGCTCTTAAAGTTATGGACAAAGAGAATCGCCTACTTGAAAAATATAAAATATTACTTCCCTCATTGTCTGTTGAATCACCATTTGAAAGTAACATTCGTAAAGAGTTTCCACTCTTTATCTCAATTCCAATTAATGAGAGAAACTCAAAATTAGAATTATATTTCAATACTCAAGCTGAGCTTTCTAAAGTAGAAATTAAAAAAATAAATAAGATTAGCGACTCTATACCATCGAGTTCACATGAGTAGTTTACTCGATCCAACAATTCTTTGTTTTGTTGTAGGTCTTATTGCCGGGATAATGAAGTCTGACCTAAGATTACCAAAAAGTTCATACGAATTTGTATCCCTTTACCTTCTTTTGGCCATCGGTCTAAAAGGTGGTGTTCAATTAGCAAAAACGAACTTCAGTGAATTTCTTATTCCTTTTTTAGGAACTATTTTCATTGGTATAATCATTCCAATTATTGCTTACAATATTCTCATCTTAACAAAAAAGTTCTCGAAAGTTGATGCTGGTTCAATCGCCGCACACTATGGGTCTGTTAGTGCTGTTACCTTTGCAACAGCAATTTCATTTCTAGAATCAAATAATATTTCTTATGAAAGCTATGTCACAACGTTGATGGTAATTCTCGAAGTTCCTGCTATATGTGTTGGTATCTATTTAGCAAAAGGTGGTTTTAAAGCTGTTGAATCGAAACAAGAACTTATCAGAGATGTCCTCTTTGGAAAATCACTATTTCTACTTGGTGGTGGTTTACTTATTGGATACGTTGCAAGTGAATCAAAAATGAAAGCTCTTGATCCTCTTTTTGTTGATCTTTTTAAAGGCTTCTTAGCACTCTTCTTACTTGAAATGGGAGTAAAGGCCTCTCAACAAATGTCATCGCTAAAGAAGTCAGGTTTAACAATAGTAAGTTTTGCGATTATCATGCCTATTATTTCAGGTTTCATAGGAATTGGAGTAGGTAAGTTCGCTGGTATGAGTGATGGTGGTACTTTAATATTAACAATTCTCGCAGCAAGTGCTTCTTATATTGCGGCCCCAAGTGCTATGAAAATTGCTGTCCCACAAGCAAATCCGACACTCTCGTTAACAGCGTCATTGGCCATAACCTTCCCATTTAATATCGTGGTAGGTATTCCAATGTTTCTAAAGATTATTCAATCGATATGATATTTATCGGAATGCTTTATTTGTCTTCCCTTTTATAAAACCATCTAAAGAAGTGACCACTGATAAGCTTTGCCCCAGCTTTCTTTGGCAAGCTTTGTTACTTCCTCTACGACGTCCTGAGAAACGGCAAAGCCATCTCCTTCCTCGTAAGGATCATAATGAAAAGCGTAAAGCCTCGATGCAAACTGACCAAACGGTAGCGATGATTCACCCATGACTTCCCCATGGCCGTGAACAGTTGGATTAACCCCTTGTCCCCAATTCTGTCTCCCTTCATTATTTGGATTGAAGAAATAAACTCTCATGCCACCCATTTCATCTTCTTTAATTCTTTGAATTGAAACGGCATGAAGCCCAATAAGAACGCCGTGTGAATTGGTAATAAATATTCCCGCAGGGTTTGCATAATTAAAAGTTGACCCATCTAGATAATCAGGATGGTGAGTAGAATAGAACCTTCTCACAAAATTCTCATAATCTTTTACATATGTTTGAGAAATATCGAGAACAGAATCAAAACCAAAATTAACTAAGCGACCATAGAGTGCCGGGTTTGCCCATTTATGAGGATCCTCTCCTCTGCCGGTGCTTCGACGTAGGATCTCTCCATATAAGGCATCTAAGTGGGGAGAAAGAACTAACGATACTGAATCTAAAAGAGGATCAAAATAATCTCTATCAATTCCTAAATAATCAATAGAGTTTAAAACTTCACCTTCAAAACTAATATGCACAACATTATTTCGACATGCACTAATTAAAATATCAATGAGGTAACCTGGATTGTACTGACTCCAAAGACTTATCCCTCTTGCGGCCTGACAGGTTGGATTTTTTCCCTGCCCTACTCCCAGCGGTTGTCCTAAAACAGAGATAAGGCCACTAATAATAAGTGCATTGGCCGTAATACTATCATTAAACTTTTTTCTCTTTAGTAAACGAGAAGCTACTGTTGGTTCAAATGACAATGTTACCAATTTTTCGATTCCACCTAGTACAGCAGATTGGCTTAGAATTTGTCTCTCTAAAAAACAACTTAGTCCATAAATCGTATTTGCAGTAGAAGGACGAATTGTCATCCTAATAATATTTAGAATCAACTCTTGGTTTTCTTCGAAGTGAGCTTTTCCAGAGTCATTAATTCCTAAGCAAAGTGGAACAAGTTCTGGAGCTTTCTTGGCGATATATCGTAAGAGAATGACTCCAAAGATATTACTGACACCGGTGTCCTTCAATAACTCTCCAAAGTTAATTGCTTCTTTTTCAAGTTCATTTACAGTTAATGTCTTTATTTTAGAACGGTAATCTAAAGGATGGTCACATTCTTGTGCTAATGGCGTTGGATATGAACTTGCCTTAAGAAATATCTCTAATTTGTTGTACGATTCGTACTTTCTTAATTTTGTATTTTTATTTACTAGCTCTTGCCCAGACTCAATAAGGGCATAGAGATGATCCGTAATAATTGGTCGCTGAAATGAGAGTTCTTCAACCTCTCTCACAAACTCATCAAAGAGATTATCAAGTTCAATCTTATCAGTAATAAAGTTTAAAACTTTTTTCGCGTACTGAAGCTGATTCTTATAAACTCTCGTTTCTTCAGTTTGAGTATCAAAAATAATATCTAAATTGAGGGCAAGAGTTTCAGTCAAAAATGTCTTTGCCTCATCCTCACTCATAAACTCACTTTTAATTTTTCCAGTTGCAATACAGAGAACTCTAAGTTCGCTAATTATTTCAATAAGCGGGTATGACCCTCCTGCCAAAAAAGTTCCTCTCACAAATTCAGGTAGAAGCTTGTCTTCTCGCTCCCATCCTCCGCCAGTAAAATAACCGGCTTCAACTATTTGCGGTGTAAAATGATAAAGAACCTCAAGCCCATTTTCAGGCTTGATAATTTCTCTCACAAATTGAATAACCTTCTCTCTTGAAGCGTCCTTTTGTAGAACACTTGCTTTTGAAAGCTCATCAATACTACTTTGAAGCTTTTGAGCTAGGACTTCATTAAGCTTACTTTTGGAATCTAATTGCTCTATGGTCATTCATACTCCTAAGCGTAGAAATCTTCTTTTTCATAATCAACAAGACGCTTCTTCATCTCTCCAGCATCATCTCCTTGAAAGAAAATCGTTCCGTAGTGATCTCCGAAAGCCACTCTTTCCGCGACCTTACTTGAAGCTGGGGTAAACAGATTATGATAATCATAGTAAGAATCTGTTACTAAATTATCAGGTAGAGACACATCAGAAACAACTGTTTTCTTTGGATAAACCATTAAACAACCAGTATAGCCCTTATGATCACTTTCACTTGGAAAAAATTCTTCAATTACTTTTGGATCAGTATTAGGGTTTGAGCAAAGAGCAAAACCCACGTATGGATCAAAGCCGTAAACCTTTTGCATAAGTTCAAACATATGCCCCCCAGGTACACGAGCAGCTACTTCACCAAAATTAATTTTACCATCTGAAGTGATAAAGTATTCAGGATGAATCATCCCGTACTCAATCCCAAAAGCGTCTATCAATTCCTCTACCGCTTTTTTGATCAAGCCTCTACGCTCATTTAGTTCCGGCGAGCAAGGAATAAAATTACTATGTCCGAGCTTCACATATTCGGTTATATTTAAGAATTTTATTTTTCCTTTATGAATGAAAACTTCACAGCTAAATTCTTGCCCATCAAGATGAGTTTCTAGTAAACATGGAAACTCGTTATCTTCAATTTCTTCAATTTTAGACACTTCTTTAATCATGCGATGCCCTTTACAACCGGCGGCATCAAGAGGCTTTAAATGCACTGGATAATTTGATTCTCCATCAAGCTTTAAAAGTGCTTCATTAACTCTTCTGAAAAACTTTCTTACCTGTTCTTTACTTTCAGCTTCTTCAAAAACACCTACTCTAATTCCCGCCATCTGGGCCTTACGTTTCATCATTGCTTTATTTCGAAATAGGTAATAACGGTTAAAGAGTCTTGGGTCATCTCTAAAATGAGAGTTTACATAACCTGCCCACTCGACAGTTTCTTCATAAAGAGGAAAGGCACAATTTACACCCATCTCTGTTAAATCTTTTACAATTTGTATCGATTGCTCATTGAATTTTTCAAAGTTCCATCCATAATGCTCTATTCCCTCCTCTTTCAAGTCAGGAGTAAACTCAGGAGGGACAACTGCTACAAAATCAATGCCTGCATCTTTAAGAGAAGCAAAACACTGCACACTGTAACCAAGAACTGCAATTTTATCTTTTGACACCTTAATATCCTTTTTTAAAATGAGGGGTTATTATAGCGGTTTAAGATTAATTGCGATTTACAATAATAGCAAATAAGGTTTTTTCGAACAACTATGCGTTATTCGACGTAGAACTCTCTTAGATCAGTAAGGGATACTTTAGCGGCTTCTTCATTTGTGCATTCAGCACCCTTGTGATTTTCTTGACCAAATTTATTTCCATTACTAATGGTGAGTGCATCTTCATCCCATTCTTCCAGTTTACCAATCCATCGACTTCCATTGACAAGAATTATCTCGACCCAACTTCCAATAAATTTTTCATTCATAGTTTTGCCTATGTTCTAAAATTACTAATAAATTTTCTTTGTAAGATATTTTTCCGCTTCTAGCTCAGATCGTCAATTTCTTTTATGACCGTTTTCTACGAATTTTTAAAAGTTCAGGAGCTCTCAAAAAGGCTCTTGCCTCATCTAACTCTTGTTTTATTTTGTCATTAAACTCACCACTAGGGTTTCGCTCCATATATGTCAGTGCGGTAAAAATATGGTCAATAGATCGCACGGTAGCGGTTTGTCCTTTTTTGAATTCGATAATACGTTTTGAAAAAATATAGTTAGTGAGAAAAAAATTTGTCACTGTTATAACGACAATAAGAATAAGACCCTGAATAAAGATTTTTTTGCGACTCATAGAACACCTTCTTGCTAATAGCTTATGATAAGAATTTATTTGAGAAGTATATTATGAAATAAAATAGAAATGAGGTAAATGCTCTCTGTACCAGAGTACAAAGAGCTATTTATCGTTCTTTAGACTTATGAAAGAACTTGAACTTGAGTTGCACAAGGTCCTTTTTGACCTTCACCAATCTCATATCCAACTTTGTCGTCACTGTTTAGTGTTCCACCTGAAATTGAAGAAACATGAACGAATAGGTCTGCTCCACCATTATCTGGAGTAATAAAACCAAAACCTTTTTCGTCATTAAAAAACTTTACTGTACCATTCTGCATATAATTCCTTTTAGCTTTCTTAAGCTATACTATTCCTACAAAAAGAGTAGGAGTGTTCTATATTAATTTTAAAGATGAATTTGTTTTGGATTTTAATTACTTGATAAGATACTGAAATCGAAAATAAATACTCTAACTCAAGTCAGTATACATACATCTATGCCCAATAGCAAACATATATAAAAGTACTAAGAACCCCTGATTTTACTAAGAAAAGGCAACATTATAATTGGAATGATAGTGAAACAAACCACTAAGATGGCCCCTCCTGGTAGGTCTAATTTGTAACTAAGAAACATTCCAAGAATACAAACAAAGAATCCAAATACCCAACCAAATATTAACTGGTCTCTCATTCTATTTTTGAAAAAAGAACTCACTAAGGCCGGAACAATAAGAAATGAGAAAACAAGTAAGATTCCTGCAACTCCTACGGAAGATGTTATGACTACCCCAAAAAGAGCAAAGAAAATAAAATCCCAGAAAGCTCTATTCTTTACCTTTCCCCCAAAACTAACGGCAATAATTTGCTTGCGAAAAGTATAGTGAATACACGCAACGAGGGAGTAAATGACAGCCGTTTTGATGACATCATCCCAAGAGACCCACAAGATCCTACCAACAAGAATTTCTTTAATATGTTCAGCACCATGAGCAAGGTTATTGACTACTAAAATCACAAGTGCTGAAGCAAGTGCATAGACAACACCAATTAATACTTCTTGTGAAATTTTCCGTTCAACCTTTCTTGCCCAAGCAAAGAGACCTGCCACCACAAAAGTATGAGCAAGCGAAATAAAGTAACTCCCTGTTGAGTGATGCTCAATATGAAAGAGGAGGGCCACCGTTGTTCCTAGCCCAGCAACTTGTGCCAGACTTAGGTCAACAAAAATAACTCCCCTTTTTAAAACATGAATTCCCATATAGCAGTGAATACCAACTAGAATAAGACACATAAAAAAAGGAGGCAGAAAGAATTTTAAGACTTCCATTATTTACTTCCTTCGAATGCACTTACTAATCTTTCATAGAGATCAACTAATGTTAGAACTTTTGGCTCTCCTTCAACAGAGACAGGAATAACTTTAACGCTTAAGCCTTTAACATCTTTTGCAACCCTTTTAGCAACTGTAGGATCAAAATAGTTTTCAACAATGACTCGCGAGACCTTTTCCTTATTGGCAGTCTTTATCACCCCTAAAATGTGACTTGCAGAAGGCGGAACACCAGGTTTAGGTTCTAGCAAGGCAATATTTGAGATGCCAAAGCGATGATAAAAATAAGTAAGAGTTTTATGATAGCTAATAACTTTTGTCCCTACACTTATTCTCTTCTTCCATTCTTTAATCTTAAGATTAAGCATGTCGGAAAAAGTTTTGAAATTGCTTTCATACTCGCTTGCGTTGCCCTCATCTAGTTGAATGAGTTTATCTTTCAACTTCTTTGCGATACTAAGAGCACTCACTGGATCGAGAAGAAAATGAGGATTTCCTTCGGGGTGAACATCACCATCAGCTCTTGAAACCGGTGTCGTAATTTTACCTAAGGTATCTATAAACTCACCTGCAACAAAATTCCCTTTCTTTCCCATAAGAACACTTGGGTTACGGGCCCCACGAAGAATTAAAGGTAACCAGCCTGCTTCTAAATCTAAACCTATAGAGACAACTAAGTCTGCTCGAGATGCCTTGAGAGTGTAGGAAGGCTTGGCCTCAACATAGTGAGGGTCTTGAGTTCCTTTAGAGAAGGATTCTACATCAACAAATTGTCCCCCTACATATTCAACAAGGCTCTTTAGATTTGTTGTTGTTGTTAAGACTCTTACTTTTCCGAAACCATTAAAAGATAACGCTAAAAGAGAGAAAACAAAAAATATTCTAAAGAGCTTTGTCATGAACATCATCCTAGTAAACGTGTGCAGGGTGAGCACCAATGCTAATATTAAACTGCAAGCTTACACGATTCTCGTCCTTAACTTGACCATCATTAATTTTTTCATACTGTAGACGAACTCCACTGAATTCTGATGGGAGAAAAGCAAGAAGTGCTGTATGCCTTTTACTAGCAGCAATTGATCTCGACCTATTAAGACCAAGATAATCATAGCGATACTGGGCATACCATCTCTGTGCCAACTGATATTTTAGATGACTGACAAATCCAGCTAATTTCCCATCAGTCGAACCTTTCTTATCTTTTGATAAAAACTCACTAGACCACTCAAAAGACTTATACTTACCACCATCTACTGGGCGCCACTTTAAAGTTAGATCAGCCCCATACAAACTTGTATCAAGTTGATTGTCATTCTTTCCTTTTGCAGCGGAAATACCCAACTCAAGAGTCATTGACTCAGAGAAGTCCCAAAGGTTTTTAAATCTTGAAAC
>JAONMX010000026.1 GCA_028378565.1 Bacteriovoracaceae bacterium | reverse complement strand
GTGACAACACCAGAGGGTGCTGTGACGCCATTTAAAGTTGATTGAGTTCTTTGAATAAGAGTTGCTTTAAGATCAATATTCAATCTTTCTAGTTCTTCATAGTGATCATTACTATCCATGGCATAAGGATCAACATTTCCATTCATAGTGTTACTGGTATAAAGAATATTTTCAGTTAAGAGATCATTGAAAGGAATATTATCTCTAACTCCTCCGATCATTGTTGCTACAAAATCATTTAAGGGAACTCTGTTGGTTTGATCAACATTGGTCCACTTCTTCACCCAGTTCTTTAGAGTAACGTTATAAAACTTTGGGTCTTCTATTGCGATCATAATGGCAGAGTCTATTTGCCCACTAGCAATGAGACTTTGCATTTGATTTAGTACAGCTTGAGATGGGGGAGCACCAGTGATTCTATTATGAATTCGATACGCCTACTCTCTTGGCCCTGCAAAGAGTTGAAAGGATAAAAGAAAAATAAAAGGTACTGCGACCCACTTTGATTTTAATAATTTTAACGACATACACATGTCTCCTTTGGAAACTTTTCGGTATATGTCGCAACAAACATTACTGGAATTTAAAGTTTTTTACTCGGCTACTTTGACCATTGAGATTTCAAATATTTGGCCCTACCTGAACCATTTTTATAGAGTTTATATCTGATGGGATTCTTCTTTGCATAGTCTTGGTGGTAGTCTTCTGCAGGGAAGAAGTTCTCAAAAGGTAGGATTTTTACTGCAATCATTCTTTTATTTGGTTTTACGGACTGAAACCAATTCATACTCTCAAAAGCATATTTTTTTTGTTTTTTATCTTGATAGTAGATGGCGGTAGTATAATGGCTTCCTTGGTCTGTAAATTGTCCATTCTCATCGTATGGATCAATAGTCTTCCAGTATATCTTTAAGACATCTTGATAACTAATGATTTTCGGATCAAAAGTTACTTTTACAACTTCTCTGTGAAAGGTAACTCCTGCAGATACCTTCTTATAGTTAGCATTATCCTTTTTACCGCCAGAATAGCCACTGATGGCACTGATAATTCCATTTTTCCATCATAAGCTTCCTCTACACACCAAAAGCATCCACCAGCAAGAATTATTGACTGATGGGCCTTTTCTTTTTTCGCAGCTATTGAAAAAGAAAATAAAAGAATAAAAAGAGTTAGAAATAAATTCTTCATAAAAAATCTCCTTATTCGTAAGTGCTTTTAAGACTGTATTTGTTACATCAACTTAAAAAGTAGGTAAAAGTTAATAACCATTGAAACTAGAAAGCTTAAGAAACGTAAAGTTGGGTTACCCATGCAATAAAACATCATGTGAAGGACCCTTGCTCCAAGATAGGCCCAGCAGAGATTCACCATGAGTGGCGTTATCCCACCTTTTATAGACAGAAGAACAACGGCCATAATATAGCCAGGAAAATAGCTCTTCCAGTTTTCATAGGCTCGAATAGACCTTCCTCCCCAGCCTGATAACGCTGATGTATCAGAGCGGTTGCCAAGGAGAAACTTTGTTCCTTTTTGCTGATATTTAGCAATGCTGCTTGGTAGCCAGGCCAGTAGGAAAACAATTGTCGTTACCGCTGCAGGAAGGTAGAGAGTGTGCCCTCCACTTAATATATTTGCAAAATTCATACTTATCTCCTTCTCTCTGTAATGCACTGCAATTTTCACTAACAGTAATTTAACTTAAAATTCTTGAACATAATTGTATAATAAATAAATTCTAAATTCATTACGGAGATAAGTCATGAAAAAAACTTTCTATATAATCGCAATTCTAACTCTTTTGTTTTCTTGTCAAAAAGATGATGGCAAAGAGTCTAATGAAATTTGGATTTATACTTCCATGTATAAAGATACAATTAATGATTTAACACCAAGACTTAAAAAGCAATTCCCTGAGCTAGATTTTAAATTCTATCAAGCCGGTAGTGAAGATATCGCAGCAAAAGTGAATACAGAGTCCTTAGCTGGGGGAACAAAGGCAGATATTTTAATTTCAAGTGATCGTTTTTGGTATGAAGAGATGGCCAATCAAAATCGGCTTCATTCTTATAAGAACACATCTTGGAGTGAAATTCCTGAGACATTAAAACATGGGAAAGGTTACTACTCAACAGTGAGTATCCCAGTCATGGTACTGGCCTATAACTCTGAAGCTATTAAAGAGAGTGAAGCTCCAAAAACGTTTAAAGAAATGGGTGATGCTAAGTGGAATCAAAAGTTCGCAACTGGCTCACCGTTAAGCTCAGGAACAAATTTTACAACCATGGCCATGTTGCAAAGTCATTATGGTTGGGATTATTTCCAAAGGTTAAAAAGAAATGAAACCATCGCTGAAGGTGGTAATAGTGCTGTTATCAGAAGAATTCAATCTAAAGAAAGACCAGTTGGCTGGGTTCTCTTAGAGAATCTTCTTCGTTTTCAAGGAAAGGATGATCGCTTAAAAATTGTTTATCCAGAAGATGGGGTAGTCATTCACAGTAATGTTATGGCCATTACTAAAAAAGATCATCCAAGAAATAATGCACAAAAAGTGGCTGATTGGTTCTACTCTAAAGAGGGACAAGAAGCGATGACGAGATCATTTATGTATAGCCCTCTCGCTAAAATCGCAGCGCCTGTTGGAGCTCCTGCTCTTTCTGAAATCTTACCAAAAAGTTTTCCATGGACTAAAGAATTCATTGATAAGGTGACAAAAGTAAGAAGTGAGCTCAAGGAAAAATATACTGAGATTATGTTTCAATAGGTAGTAATGCTTAATAAACTTAAAGGCCCACAATTTACTCTTGGATTGTCATTAATCATCTTATTTGGTTTGTGTCTTTATCCTTTTCTCATCTTAATTGCGAAAGTTCTTTTTCCTGCGGGAGATTTTTCTGCTGAGTTTTTTATGAAGGCCTTTCATTCTAAGTCCACCTTACTGGCCATGAAGAATACAATTGTTGTCAGTACACTAACGGCTTTTATTAGTTTGTGCTTGGCCCTTCCCCTTGCATTTTTACTCTCGAGGACAGATCTTAAGAATAAAAAAAAATGGAGGACTCTTTTTTGTCTTCCTTATGCGATCCCGCCCTATATTGGTGCAATTGCTTGGATCATATTAGGTAACCCTAAAATGGGTCTTCTTAATCTTATTGCAGGGGAGAGTTGGCTTAATATTTACTCCATGGGTGGACTTATCTGGGTAATGAGTAGTTTCTTTTATACTTACATCCTGTTGAGTTTACTGACGGCCTTTGACCGGATGGATCCTTCTTTAGAAGAAGCTGCCCGCTTAAGTGGTGCTGGACCTTTCAAAGTTTTCCTTGATATTACTTTACCAATCTCTCTGCCTAGTCTCTTTTCAGGATTATTATTGGTTTTTCTGGCGAGTGCTGCAAGTTTTGGCGTTCCTGCTATGATTGGAAACCCAGCTCAAATTTATTTAATGACAACAAAAATTTATACCTTTCAAAAAATGGGGAGTATGAGTGGGATATTTGTAGCAGGTGCTTTAAGCATTATCCTCCTAGTGTTATCTCTTATTGTTCTTTTTTCAAATCAAAGATTATTAAAGAATAAGAAGTTCCAAGTCGTAAGTGGTAAGAGTGCGAGACCATCCTTTTTAAAGCTTAATCAATATAAGTGGCCGGTGATCATTTTATTATGTTTATTTTTCTTTCTTGTTTTTGTACTTCCAGTTTTAGGAATAGCTTTCAGTGCTTTTTCTAAAGTGCAGGGAACATTGAGTTTTAGTAACTTTGGATTTCAGAACTTCTTTAAAATATTTTTTGAAATGAATGAAACACCTAGAGCTTTATTTAATTCTTTCTCTCTGGCCTTTTGGGCCGCGACCATTGCTACAACACTGGGATTATTTTTAAGTTATATCAATGTAAAGACTCGTATAAAGGGAAAGGGCCTGATCGAAACATTTGCTAGTCTCCCTTATGCCTCTCCTGGAACAGTTGCTGCCCTTGCTTTTATTCTTGCTTATAGTCGAATATCAGTTTTTGGCTATAGCCTTAGTCTTTATAATACTTTGCCTTTTATTATTCTTGCTTATATCGCAAAGTATCTAAATTTTGGTGTTAGGACAACAGGAGATGGTCTCTCTCAAATTGATGATGTCTTGGCCGAAGCTGCTCGAGTAAGTGGTGCTGATTGGTTTACAACTTTAAGAACAGTTTGGTTTCCTTTAATGAAACCTGCTTTGGTAGCGAGTTGGTTTCTTATATTTATGCCAGCGTTTAGTGAATTAACAATGACTATTTTATTATCTGGTCCAGGTACTGAAACTCTAGGGACCCTCATTTTTCAATTACAAGAGTATGGAGATGCTTCTGGTGGAGGAGCCGCTGTACTAGCTCTTTTCACTATCGGTTTTGTTGCTCTTATTAATTTCATTGTGAAGTTTATCTCAAAAGGAAAATACGGCTTATGAGTACTGTCGAATTTAAAAATGTTAAAAAATCGTACGGGGATGTGAAAGTTATTCATGACTTCAGCTTAAAGATTGAAGATGGTGAATTTGTTTCATTCTTAGGACCTTCAGGTTGTGGAAAAACTACTTGCCTTAGAATGGTGTCAGGGCTCGAGACGAATACAGACGGTGTGATTTCACTTGATTCACAAGTAATGTCTACCGGTAAAGCTTCTGACTTTGTTGCTCCTGAAAATAGAAAAGTTGGTATGGTTTTTCAAAGTTATGCGGTTTGGCCCCATATGAACGTTTTTGATAATGTTGCTTACCCTTTGAAGATCTCAAAAACTGATAAAGGAATAATTCAAGAGAAGGTAAAAGAAATATTGGAAATTGTTGAGCTTACAGGTTTAGAAAATAGAATGCCCAATGAATTATCCGGTGGCCAGCAACAAAGAGTTGCTCTTGCTAGAGGGTTAGTTGCAAGACCAAAAGTGCTATTATTAGATGAACCACTTTCTAATCTTGATGCAAAATTAAGAGAAAAAATGCGGGTAGATATTAGAAATATTCAACAAAGATTCCAAATTACCTGTATTTACGTTACCCATGACCAAATTGAAGCATTTACCATGTCAGACCGTATTGTCATTATGAATATGGGCGAGATCGTACAAATAGGTAGTCCTGAAGAGATAAGAAATAATCCCGCTAATGACTTTGTTAAGGACTTCATAACCTCTAATCATTAGGTAAATCAATCATAGTTGAAACTAGGTTATTGGGTTATAATATGAATATGGATCAATTACTTATTGTCGATGATGAAATTGAAATTTGTGAATTTCTTGAAAATGCAATCGGGGATATGTTCAGTACAGTCAAAATGGCCACAACCTTGGCAGATGCTCTTGAACTTATAAAAACAGAGAATTTTTCGATTATTGTTTTCGATCTTAATTTACAAGGATTAAATGGTGGTGAAATTTATTTAGCCTCTCGCTCTGAAGGTAATTCCAACAATGATACACCTTGTTTGGCCATAAGTGGTCATTTTAGTGAAGACTTTATTAACAAGCATCAAGATAATATCGAGTTACTCAGAAAGCCCTTTAGTATAGACGAATTAACTGAAAAAATTTTTAAGATGATGAGTACAAAACCTACTAAAAATATAGGGTCTTCTGAAGAAGATGATCAAGGTGACATTGATAGTTTATTTGATAATATAGATAACGATGAAGCCGATGAAGTCGATAACAATCAAAATCCTCCATCTGCAAAGACTACTGACTTCTTAAAAAATCTAACGAAGAAATAGTTTTCAACTGGTCAGCTTCTTTTTAAATTAGTGACATTGAAATGTGATAATATTAATTTTATTATTAATATTGTTACTTATATGATTGTATTTTTTTTCGTAAGGTTTAATATCTTCTATCAGAATACTGAATTCGGAATGTGTACAGAAAGTTCTTATGGCCTTCATTGCTTTTGCACGGTTTATTTTATTAATTCTTTTTATTCTTGATAGAGAGTAACCGGCCTTCCCGCCTATATGAGTACCTTTTTCACTTCTTGTTTTAATAAGGAATTTCTTATCTTCTTTTGTAAGCACATGACTTCTTGAACTTGATGAACAGGAAGAGCATATAAGAAAGATGAGGATTGTTATGAGTTTAAGCATATCTCATTATAATCAATTTTTAATATTTTGTAATTGCAAGAATTTTTGTACATGTTACCATAAAAGAAAAGGAGTCTTATGACCTTTAGAGGTGGAATTAAGGAAGCAGCAAAACTTTTAACAGGTCTTGATCCTGAAGGTCGTGTTAGAGTACTTGAACTTATTGCTCAAAAGAATCCTGAGATTGCTGAATTATTAAAAAAAAATATTGTTCAAATGAGTGATCTTTCATTGATGACTCCTAAAATGTTAACAGAGTTTATGGGTTGGATTGACACTTCTGTTCTCGCCCTAGCTCTCAAAATAGAATCTGATGATTTAATTAAATTTTTTACAGACCAAGTGAGCAGTGGGATTAAGAGAGATATTCTCGACGTTCTTAATGGTCCAAAAGTAGAAAAATCTAAAGTGTTAGAAGCTCAAGATAAAATATTAACTCTTGTAAGAGAAAAAATTGATCAAGGTAAGTTAGTACTTAAAAAAGATAATGAACAATATGTATAAACTCCAGGATGGATATCATAGCTCTAGGAAGGAGCTTTTTATAAAATGAAAATTATCTTACTTATCTTGGCCACTTTCATTTGGGGAGCTGGTTTTGTTGGAACTCGCTGGACACTGGTTGACTTTGGTCCCGTATGGAGTAATGGATTAAGATTTGTTTTTGCTTCTCTTATTGGTCTCCTCATAACATTTGGTTTTTCCCTTATTAAAAAAGTTAACCTTAGAACTCTTTTTTATTCTAGAGAGGCCTTATATTGTGGTGGAGTACTTTGGATTGCTCTTCAATTACAAACTATTGGTATAGGTCTTACTTCTTTATCAAAGAGTGGATTCCTCACAACGTTCTACGCCCTTTTTACACCTCTTTTTTGCTTTATTCTTTTTGGGAGTCGTTTTAAAAAGGCGTTCTGGCTCTTATTGCTGGTAAGCTTTGTTGGTGTGGCCATGCTCTGTGAGTTAGATATTAAGAAAATAAATAATGGAGATCTTTTTATTTTAGCAAGTGCCGTTTTCTTTAGTTTGCATATCATTCTTGTTGATCGCTATTGTCAAAATGTAGATGCCTTCATTTTTAATATACAGCAAATTCATTTCATAGCCATTATATCGATACCATTTGGGCTCTATTACGAAGGAATGCCTGCTCTTGAAAAGTTGATAACTGAAAATGCTTATATTTTTGGATCTAGTCTATGGGGCTTTATCATTTTGGCACTTTTTTCAAGTATTCTTGCATTTTCAATTCAAGTTTACGCTCAAAAGGGGATTGCTCCCCATATTGTTGGACTTGTTTTTTTAATGGAGAGCGTTTTTAGTACTTTTTTTGGTTACTTATTATTCGACGAAAGACTAACACCTTTAATGATTGCAGGGTGTATTCTAATCCTTGTGGCAATTGCGATGGTTCCTTTTCAATTGAAAGTGAATCGCAAGGTTGCCACATACTAGTATGAGTTATTCTCCTTCAAACTCTACCAGTGAATAAAAAGGTATATTATTTTCTCTAAGCTTTTCACTTCCTTTTAGGTCTGGAAGATCAACGATGAAACAGGCTTCTTTTATAGTGGCACCACTCTTTTTTATAAGTTGGTGAGCACCAAGAACTGTTCCACCTGTTGCGAGTAAATCGTCTACTAATAAAACACTTTGCCCGCTTGATAGAGCATCTTTATGAACCTCTATCGTGTCGATACCGTATTCAAGTTGATAGTCTTGTGAGTATGTCTCTCCAGGAAGCTTGCCTTTTTTACGAATAGGAATGAATCCTTTCTCAAGTTTATAGGCAAGTGCTGCACCTAGAATAAAGCCTCTGGCCTCGATGCCACAAATGACGTCAAACTCAACATCTTTGTATCTTTTGGCCAGTATATCTATAGTCTCTCTAAATCCTTCAGGGTCTTTTAACAAAGTTGTTATATCTCTAAACATGATACCTTGCTTAGGCCAATCAGGAATTGTTCTAATTTTTGTTTTAATAGTCATCTTACAAAACACCTTTTGGGTCTGCTGATTTTTCGATGAGATAGAGGCTTGGCTTAATGTTTGCCTTAAAGACTTTATCAATAATTTTAGCACCAGGATAGAATCCACCTGACCACATTGACTTTGGACTTAATTCAAAAGTGAAGCAGTAAATATTATGCTCACCATATGCCCAGTCACATGTATCTCCAGAGGCAACATAAAGACCAGAGGCCTGCATAGGCTTATATCCATTCCACTTAGACATTGTCTGTGCCATTTTCTCAAAAACTCTTTGGTCTTCACCTCCAATACCAGTGTTCTTTCCTCCCCAAGGGTAAAGAATCAATTCACTAAAAGTATGAAAGCTAAGAAGAACTCTAATATTTGCATTATTTTCTACGAACTTTTTAACTGCTTGAGTCTCAGGCTCTGAGAATGGTTTCGGTCCCATGTAGACATCACTATTTGGACTTCTTGAACTACCACCAGTTCCCCAGCCAAAAGAGTAATTTCTATTTAAATCAACTCCAAATGAACGGTTATCATTTTGAATTCTATTTTTTCTCCACATCTTATATTTTCTATTACCAATATCATACATCGCTCCATCGCTATTTAGCATTGGAACTAAGTATATTTCACGACTATCAACAAGTTTTTTAACTTCTGGGTTTGTTTCGTAACTCTCAAGAAGATACTTAATGAGAAGCATTGGTATTTCTGTTGAGAGATGTTCACGAGCATGGTGACTTCCAACAAAGAGTATGGCCGGAACAAATTGGTCTTTATGAAACTTTTTAACACCTGAAATTTTAATTGCTGGGATAGATCTACCTTCCACCGTTTGTCCAAATTCAAATACAGTAGCTATGTTGGAGTAGTCTCTTTTGTAATTGTCTAAAGCAGAAACAACTTCTTCGTAAGTATGAAAAGCTTCATCTCCTTTTGGGAATTGATATTGATCAAGGGTACCTATCTGGTTTTGAACAAAATTTAACTCTTTTACATTTAATACTTTTTTCCCAAAAACGGACTTCAATTTCAAAAGGTCATGTTTGTTAACAACAGCGTAGCCTTTGTCATTTCTTATTTGGTCTAGGTGAATGATTGATGCAGCTTTATTTCTAAGCTCTTTCGTTTTTAAATCAATTTCAACTGAATACATTCTATTATCTGCCATTGTAGAAATAGAAAATAATGATGTCATCATTAATATGGCCAATAAATTCTTTATTGAGAACATGTTCCCTCCATGGATAATTTTTTATTATTTTGTCATAAAAGTTAACATAACGAGAAGAGTTGTTTTGTAATGTTTGAAAGGGTTAGATAATTATCCGACCTCAAATGTCTGATATAGGGAGTAAAAGAGAGAATGTTGTACCTTCTCCTTCAACAGAATTAACACTTATGTGACCACCATGATTCAAGATAATACTTTGAACCACACTTAGACCTAGTCCTGTTCCTTTACCAACTTCTTTAGTTGTAAAGAACGGTTCAAAAATTCTTTTTTGGACTTCTTGTGACATTCCATACCCATTGTCAGAGATCACTAGGTAATAGTATTCACCGGTTGCAAGATTATAATGATTTCCACGGGGAATGCTTTTTGATTCTAAAGATATTCGAATGGTTGGGTTCTCAATATTTTTGATGGCATATAAAGCATTATTACAGAGATTAAATATGACCTGTCTTAGTTGAGTTGCATTTCCTTTTAAAAACCCAGACTGATAAAAAATCTCAATATCATAATGTACATTCTTATCAAATGAATGCCTTAGAATATTTACAACATCATCAATTATAGGAGGGAGGTTGATAAGTTCATCGTGACCTGAGTCAGCTCTACTATAAAGTAAAATTTGATTCACCAAATCTCTTCCTCTTTCACAGAGAATATTACCCATATTCACTTTTTCTGCGGCAGAGCTTTTATCGTTTACTTCTGTACCGATCAGCATAAAGCAATTCATAATACCCTGAAGAATATTATTAAAATCATGGGCCACACCACCAGCGAGAGTACCAAGAGCTTCCATTTTTTGTGATTCTTTAAGTCTTAGTTCGACTAGTTCCCTTTTATGAATATCCTTAAGCAAAGTACTTTGAAGCTGATTAAAACTTTCTAGGAGTTGATCGATCTCATCAGGAGGGGATTCTTTTATTTTATTAATTTCAGTTTCAGAACTTAGATTTCCAATATTTATTTTTGAAATCTTAGAAACAAGTTCCTCTAAATACTTTCCTACAAGTTGGTGGAAGATGATTAAGATAAAGAAACTTACGATAAATGTTTTAGTGGCCTGGGAGGCGAGGATAATAAAGAATCTGTCTCTAAGCTGGGCATAGATTCCAACTAAAGATGCTGTTACATCTAAGTGGCCTAAGACAAAAGTTTCATTATTTTGGCGGTAACTTATTTTATATCTTCTTTCTATTATATTTTTAGTTTCAGGCATTTTTCCTACTTGGTAGCCATCTCCTTCTGGAGTTGAAACTTTAATATATTCAATATTCGGTATTTCAAGTATTCCTAGTAATTGTAGAATGATTTGATCATCATTAAGGTGCCATAAGTTTTGACCTAAACTATCAAGGTGAGAAACTCTAATTTCCTCAATACTTTCTTCCAGCCCATTAATATTAATATTATAATCTAAATAAAGTTGGAAACTTGTAAGTGCAAGAGTGACGAGGGAACTAAAGAAGAGTATTGCCACAAGTAAACGACGGGCCAATACTCCTTTTAAGATAGATCTATTTGATAAAAAGTTTATACTCATATTTATACATTTTTGGGTTCCCTATTATTTTTTACAGGTTTCCATGTAAATACAAGCACTAAAATCTGAATTAAGAAAAATGATCCTAAGAATATGGCACCACCTTCTGAAAAGCCATAGCTATGAAGCCCTGCGGCAAGGATGTAATTAACCCCAAACCAGGCCATCATGACTGACATGAAGCTAGCCGTTACTAAAGGAATAAATCTCTTAGGCGGAATCCAATTTGTATATCTTCCGTGTAAGATGGCTATATAAATACATAATACTATCAGCGACCAAGTTTCTTTTGGATCCCAGCCCCAAAATCTTCCCCAACTATAATCGGCCCAAATACCACCAAGGACAATTCCGGCCCCCAGCATAATTGTTCCATATTTAAGGCATGTATAAATGAGGTCACTGTAATATTTTTCATCTGCAGAAGAAAGTGAATTGAATCTTCCTTTTATGAGTATTGAATTTCCAAGCACCCAACTAAGAGCTAAAGCTCCATAGCTTAGAATAATTGTGGTGACATGTGTTGAAAGCCAAAAATTATCTCTGAGTACAGGTACTAGCGGCGAAATATTTGGACTTAACATAGAACCTGCAAAGTTCATCATCATTAACGTACATACGTTATAGGCCAGACCAATATAAATAAAGACTTTCTCTTTTTTATAATGACCAATAATAATGGCAAGTATTAAAGCACCAAAACCACTGAACATAACGGTTTCATACATATTCGTAATGGGTGCTCTTCCAGATATCATGACTCTCATAGCGATATGTATTGCTTGAATGACAACGGTTATAAGACCTAAACCAAGAGCTACTTTAAATTTCTTAAAAAGTGTTAAGAAAAGAAGAGCAGCGAGTGAAACTAACATGCTCCAAATAGGTAAGTTTGCTTTGGCGTATTTATATTCTAGCTTATAAGAAGATTTCGGATTTACTTTATCAAAATGATTTGCACTCTCTTGGATGACTACTTGAAAAGGATTAATCGATGTTTTCTTTGCTTCAAGGATCTTAGATTCACGAAGAAACGCAGAGAGTGGAACCCAACTAATTTCATTATTGTTTAATTCAGGTAAGAGCCAGTTTTGAGAACTTACAATATTTGAATAGAGAGATACTTTATTTAATAGTTTTTTGAGTGATTTTTGATAACTAGAATCAGGTGTTGCTTTGGACATCTGCGCTCTAATAAGATCTTTTTTATCAACAAGCTCAGTTACCTTAATCGTTTTCTCTTCTCCTAACTCTAATAGTGCTCTTGATTCAGAATGATCAACTCTAATATTTATATTCAGACTATTTGATATACCTAAACCTTCTAAAGATAGAAGACAGTAGGCAAGAGTTGAAGAAAGTCCTTCTAGCTCTGTTTTTCCGGTTAGATATTTCATCATTTCTTTAGAGTGAACATATAATGGCTTAACTCTTCCGCCTTGAAGAATTGGAAGCTTAGAGAACTCTTGTTTACAAAAATAAACATTTGTATTTTCAGCGAGGGCATTAAATACAAATAAAGTTAAAAATAATACTACTAGTTTTTTCATATTAACTCTCAAGGTTATTGATTAGAGGAGATACATTATCTTTACGAGCTGTTCGAAAATTTAAATGATAATGAAGTAGTGAGCCTATAAATAGAAGTAAACTACCAAGATATTTTATGGCCCGACCTTGGTCTACATTGGCACTTAAAGTAGAACTGTAATTACCTTGTCTATCTTGTGAGTAGCTGGCTTGATAAAAAGTAAAGCCTTCATGTTTTAGGGGATTATTCATATAAATGTGATGGTCACTTGGTCCATCTTCTGTAAATAAGCGTACAAAGCTTTCATAGCTAGCAGGAGAATTGGTACCAGGATCTTTATCCATTTTAAATCTTGTAAGCACAAACTCAAAAGGTAGAACCAAAGAGTCTTTAGCTAAGATAAAGTTCATTTTTTTACCAGCGATAAGTAAAGTCATCGCTCTCTCATTAGTTAGCCAATAATTCTTACCTTTAACTTCTAGTGATACGGCCTTTAAGTTTCCTTTTATAAGCTGATTGTTTTTTTGAATTGGCCAAGTTGGCACGGGGATATTTATAGGAACTTTCTTTTCTTGATGTTGTAGTAGTGATAACTCAAAGCCCATCCAAGGAAGATCTAGTTTTGTCGTTGAGCTGTTGAATTCTCTGACTTCCCACTTTTGCTCATCTTTGTCATAAAAGGCGATCTTTTCACCGAAGAGAAAAAGGTTTGGTTTGTCTTCAAATAACTTTTTGCTAAAAACTCGAATACTGCTTTGTTGATTCATATTGAGCTTTTCATCCATAGGCCAAGGTGATGCATCAGGAAAAAAACTTAAATAACCACCATCTTTTTCTATGACTAAAAATCGACTTCCTGTTTTTGTTACTTTAACAGGAACATTAATTTCTTCCGGAGTATTACAGGTGACACTTTCTCTATCCCAAAGAATTAATTTACTTTTATTATTAAAGGCAAAGCACTTGGCCAAGCCATTTGGTAAGTAATGAATAGTTAACGGTCCAAGAGTGACATTCCCTTCATATTCAATGCTTTCAGGGTGGAGAGACACTAGAAACTGTTGTGAAACATTATCATTTGATATTAAATATTCTGAACTATGAAGAGGCTCTTTTTCAGAATAACTATTTTTTGAATCTTGCCACTGAAATTTCTTTTCTGCGTAAGGAAGAAAGTCCACAAGCTTAATGTCTTTATAAATTTCATCTAAGCTGGTCTTAAAGGCGCTATTAGGAAGCCTATAAGTAACAACCCTTCCTTCATCAGGGATTTCAATTTTTAAAACATCTTGAGGTAGGATAATTTCTCGTGCTGGAGTGTTTGGTTGCAGAAGAATACTTCCATCAACTCCTGCATAATAAGTAACAAAACTACCACAGCCAATTAATATGAGGCCTAAGTGAATCGTGTAAAAACCGTAAAGTCTTTTCTTGGGTGGAAGTCTTCTAAAGGTTGCAAAAACAATTGATAGGAACATGAGGCCTTGAATAGACATGAACCACCATGTTTTGTAGATGGTTTTACCAGCAAACTCAGTTCCGTAATAAGACTCAAAAAATGTACCGACAACCATCCCTACTGTGAAGATGAGTATAAGGGTCACAGCACATTTTAATCCACCGAGGGTGTTTTCAATTTTATTCAATATCGTAATCAATTTTGATTCTTTAGTATTTTGCATGAACAGTCTCATAAATTAGGTAAATATCTATTATCATAGGGGTAAAGATTACGGCAAGAAAAGTTGAAATGGAAATCTAAGACAACTCTTTATGTGCTCTATTTTACGATAAGGGAATAAAGCTTAACCGTGCCAAAGAGTATTGGTTGATGAATCAAATAGATAATAAGACTATGGATGCCTAGATAGGTGACGAAGCTCTTACCAGGTAGGTTCACAGATAGATATAATTGTTCACTTTTTTCAAGTAAAAAATGTTTATAGCTTATTCCAAGTAGTCCAATTCCAACCCAGGGTAGAAGGGGAATATAGTCCATTGACGCATGTGCCATATTCCAAAATGGCCATTTAAATCCAAAGAAGACAGGTGGAATCAAAAAGATAAGAAATAACAAAAAAGAGAGCTTAGGCTTTTTCACAAAAGGGAGGAGGCACAGACTAACACTAGCAATACAGTGGAGCGTTCCAAAATATATCCAGTTATTTGGAAAAATGAAGTAAGTAGATATTGAAATAATTAGGGCAAAGAGGACAAGCTTAAGAAATCGTGGCGAAAACTTATCCCAACGTATTTTTTCTTTGTGAACCAGTGCACTCGAGGCCCCAACTGTCAGCAGAAAGAAAAAGACAATAACTCGTGGAAAGACCCACCAGAAAGTATCTTTTATAAAATCGACTTCAATATAACCGAAGAAATCTAGGTCATAACTAAAGTGAAAGATGATCATCAAGAGAACTGCAAATCCTCTTAAGAAATCTATGACATGAAATCGTTTTACATTGCTATTCATATCCACCATTCTATATGGGCAAGACTTTAAAGATAAGGGTTTTTTACAAAATGATAAAAAAAATTTTACCACTTAGTTTACTCATTATTGCTTTTCTATGTTTGACGTTTGCTTATCGTTTCGTTGGAAGTAAGCCCCAATATAGTGGTGATATAAAGACATCTGGAGTAAGCAGTCTGGTTAAGGTTCATTTTGATCAAGTTGGAGTTCCTCACATTCAAGGAAGTAGCGAAGAAGATGTTTACTATTCACTTGGTCATATCATTGCCAGTGAGCGTCTTTTTCAGATGGATATCTATCGACGGCTGGCACAAGGAAGGCTCAGTGAAGTCATAGGTAAGAAAACAATTGAAACAGATAAGCTTTTTCGTTCTCTAAGATTAGGCCCAACCATTGCGGAAAATTTAAAGAAAAAGCCACTATCTCCTGAGATTACAAAACTTATCAAGGCCTACTTGAAGGGAGTTAATGATTATTTAAAATCGGCAATTCTTCCTATTGAATTTCTTGTTTTAAACTATAGACCAGAACCTTTTACAGAGCTTGATATGTACTCTTTTCTTGGATACATGGGCTACAGTTTTGGTATTGCTTTTAAAGTGGATCTTCTTTTTAGTGACCTAAAGGAAAAGCTACCTTTTAAGCTTTGGAATGATATTCGATATCGTCCGACGAAAGAGGGTAAGAAGAGAACTGTTCAAGCTGATAACCTTTCTGATTATTTAAATAATATTGACCTCATTGCAAATATTACAGAAGGACAGATAGGAGTTTTTGAGGGCAGTAATGCTTGGGTACTAGGTAAATCAAAAACAAAGTCATCTTCTACAATACTTGCTTCAGACCCTCATGTAAGCTTTTCTAACCCTGGTATATGGTATGAAGCCCATTTAAAAACAAAAGATAATCAAGTTTATGGTCACTTTTTACCTTTAGTTCCTTTCCCTTTTATGGGGCATGATTTTCATAAAGGCTGGGGAATTACCATTAGCTACTTGGATGATATGGATTTCTTTAAATTTAATATCGATAAGAAGAACCAAACTTACGATTTTGGTGACTCAAAGCTTAAACTTAAAACTTATAAAGAAATAATCAAAGTGAAGGGTGAGGATAATATATCTCTTGATATTCAATATACTCACCTTGGACCAATGCTAAGTAATATTCTTGGAAAAGAAGATATCGGTCTTTCATGGACTTATTATCTAGAGAGAAATCGCCCTATTGAGGGTCTCTACGAGATGGGTCGTGCAAAGGATATGGACGAATTTAAGACGGCGACGAGTAAAGCAACCAGTCCAGGACTTAATATTATCTATGCTGATGCTAGTGGCAATATCGCAAGATTTATCCACGGGACTATCCCTAAAAGGAAACGTGGGAGTATTGGAGATATTATTTTAGATGCGAGCAATAAGAGGGATATTTATACTGAGTACCTCAGTCACGAGGAGCTACCACATTATGTTAATCCTGAAGAAGAGGTTATTGTAAGTGCCAATTATCAACCGGAAGGATCTGATATTTTTGGTTATTGGCAGCCAAGTGATCGATACGAGACGATTAAACATTCCTTAAGTCTTAATCCAAAGTGGGATGCAAAAGACTTACAGGCCATTCAAAGTGCCAATGTTGATGTTTTTAACATCTCTTTAAAAAATAATATTGTTAAGAATCTTAGAGATAAGAATTACTTCTTTCAATTAAGTGAAACCCAAAAAGAGTTATTAAAAATATTATCGAAATGGGATGGTTCATACTCCCTTAACTCACAAGGAGCTTCAGTATTTCATGTTTTAGTAACAGAAATTAAACGTCTTTCAATGGATGAGCTTAGTGACGCGGATTATCTTAGATATTGTCGACTGGCCATAAGTTGGACAAATTTAAAAAAGTTTATGTTAGAGCAAAGTCATATTATTTGGGACGTCAAAAATACTTCTGATATTGAAGATCGTAATGACGTTATTCTTCTTGCCTTTAATGAAACAGAAAAATTCCTTAAACAAAGTGGTGGAGTGCCTTCGGTACCATGGGGAGATCTCCATCCTATCATTTTCACGCACCCTCTTGGTAATGCTCCAGTTATAGGTCCACTTTTTAATGCTGGTCCTTACAAAGCTCCTGGGGCGTATAACCAAATAAATAATATGAGAAATATTGGCTGTGAAGACGGTTTCCTTGTTAAAGCAGGACCTAGTACTAGAAGAATTATCGACTTTGCTGATTCATCATCTAGTTACGGAATACTGCCATTTGGAAATTCAGGCCATCAATTATCTAAGTTTTATGGTGATCAAAGAAAAGCATTCTTGGAAGGTAAGTACCGAACTCAGCAAATGGGACCTGTTAAAGGAAGCTTATTAAACTTCATTCCTGAAGAGAATTAAAACTTTATCTGTTGTGATTTCTACATCACCATCAACTACATTGCTAAGACCATGAGAGGAAAAGCTACTCAAAGTTTGATTTTCTAAGAGGTACTTTGCCTGGCCAGTAATCGAAACTTTAGCTTCATCAAAAGTAAAAAGACTAATACTTCCATGATAACGGAAGCAGTAACTACCTGTGTTAATGATGGTCATTCTATTATCGACTTCAATATTTTTAATATTTAATTTTCTTGAGAGTGCCTTATAAAAAGAAAGTATATTAGCAAAATGATGGTCTTGTCTTCCTCCAAGAAAGTTTATGGCCTGTAGGGAACATGCTTCAGCATTAGCAAAACTCTTCTCTATGGCCATAAGAGCTGCTTCAAGGTCGCTATAGCTTTTATCTGTTGGAAGAAGTGTATGTGCAACTTTATCAAGGTGTTGCTGCCCTTGAGAGTTAACAGAATCTCCATCACCAATAAAAATTTCTCTTTCCAGGGGGATTTCCGCTGGATTTGTGAAGTATTGACGATAAAAGTTTAAACCGCCATCAATATAAAAAATGAGATCATTTTTGTTAAAATCAATATTTTTAACATCAGAGTTCTCAATGGGACCTATTAAATATACCTTTTCAATTGGTGCTATTTTGTTAATGATGTCAGAAAGATTTTTAATAGATTCTGTAATAGTACTGAATGACATATATGTCCCTATAACTGAAAAGTGAATTTATGAACGAAAGAATAAAGCTTCTGGCCCAAAAGGCAAAGTTTGAATGTAGCAAGCTTGAAGATTCACCCAGTGTGAAAAATATCAATGATCAGCTTTTCCAATGCCTTCTCAATGATCAATATACCATTAATAGCATTCAATATGCCTTTGCTGAGGACACAAAAAACCTTCCTGAAGACGATTTAAATACAATTAAAGGTGCTAGTGAAGGTCTTATTAAAATCCTCTTAGGACAAAACCTAGAGCGTTTAGTTGATCTCACTTTTCGAGAGTGGGAAAGTTTTCTAAGAGATGATGATAATCAGCCAGTTTTCGAGGGAATCCCACTATGGGAAGAATGGTTTGAAAATATAAAAGAGACCCTTTTTATTTCTGCTTTATACTCTACAGCTCCTGTATTTACCTTTTATCCTGGGAATTGGGTACAAGATGACCTCATTGATAAAACAGAATATGCCTGTGAATGCCTTAAAGAATCTCTAAAAAATGTAAGGGAATGTTTGAATATTGAGATAATTTTACTTACTATTGAGGGGCCAGACCTAATCTTAGAACTTAAGAAAAAAGGCTCTGCTCAAAAGATTGGTGGTCAAATGAAAAGTAATATCCTTAAATTTCTCATTGATTACTTCTCATTGGGAACAGGAATGAAAGATATTAATATTGTTGCTCAATAGTATTTAAGAGGTTAGATTATTAGGATAGTTTACTTAGGAGAATTTGAAGAATGAAAATACTGGTTTTAATTTGTTCTGTTGTTATAAGTCTGAACATCTTTTCTCAGGATGTAGTAAAGGGACAGGCCCTATATTCTACGTGTATTCAGTGCCACGGTGAAAAAGGACTTGGACTAAAAGAAAAAGAAGCTCCAATGATTGCTGGTCAATATGATTGGTATATCGAAAGTTCAATTATCGCCTTCAGAGAAGGTAAAGATAGAAAAAATCCAGCGATGCTCCCATATATAAAAAACCTTTCAGTTCAAGACATAAAAGATCTTGCAGCTTATGTAAGCAAAATGCCTACCAAGTGAGATCCGAAATGACATTAGAATTTACACCTGCAAAGAAAACAAAAGAAATAGAAGAAATCTATAATTACACCATCGACGCCTTTAGTGATTCACCTGACTTTAATTGGACATTGGATGAAATCAAAAAAGAAGTTGGAGAGGGTTGGGTTCTTTACGGTGTTAAGAATGAAGAAGGAGAGGTCGTTGCGGCTGCTTTTTCAAAATATGAAGATAAATCTCTCCTTACTAAGAATACTGGCCTAAAGATAAATCACCAAGGTGCCGGTTACAGTCACTTAATCAAAGAATTCTTTGAAAAAGAGGCAAAATCACAAAAAGCAAAGCGTATCTTTCATTACTGTAGAATTGATAATTTTAGAATGTACTCTCTAAATGAGAGCCATGGCTATAAAAAGACCCATCGTAAATTAAATGATGGACAAGTCGTGGAATGGGAGAAAAAATTAAAGTAGATAATAATTTTTATAAACAGAATCTTTAGTTAGATATTGTAAACAACATAGCAACAATGCGATGAATTTTTTTTGGAGGAAACCA
>JAONMX010000025.1 GCA_028378565.1 Bacteriovoracaceae bacterium | reverse complement strand
GAATGATCACTTAGTGAACTCACTCTCTAATTCTTTCAAAGAAGTTTGCGAACCTTTGATAACTAAGTCCAAAGCTAAAATCTAACGTTAGATTTGAATGTGAAAAGATTTATAAAAGTTACAAATCCCCCAATCTTTTACAGTTTTTAATCTGTTGAGTTTCTATTGTTATTTGATAACAAGATTCTTTATCAATTTCTGCTTGAGAGAATAACGAATTGTCTTTATTTACAAACATGCTTAAACCATGTGGCCCAGCGTCTCTATGTTCAGCTAAGTCATTATAGGCGAAGTTCGATTGTAGAAGAGGAATTTCCCATTTCTTCATATTTTGAAAGATTAAATTTGAGTCCCCATCTTTTTTAAGATCTTCCCATTTATCATCTTTCTCCCAGCCCCAGTAACCTGGCCATAGGATGAGATCTGCTTCTCCTTTATTAAAGAAAGAGAAGGCTTCCATCTCGGCCTCAAAGCAAATGAGGATAGCAACATTATGGTCTTTTATCCTAAATACTTTCTTCGTTGGTTGTTCAGGAATTGAGAAAAATTTCTTTTCAGATTCAGTGAGTCCAGTTTTATAGAATCTTTCTGTTTCAATTCCACCAAAGATAAAGCCAGTATTATAAATCTTCTCATCAACTAAAGCTGTTGGAAGGATGACATATTTATTATGTTTCCTAGACCAACTTTCGATCTCCACGAGATAGTCACTGAGTAGATCCATGGTGCAGTCTTTCATTTTTGCAGAAAATCCGCTCAAAGAACATTCAGGAAATAATATTAAATCAGTATCCGTTTGCTCAAATAACTTTAAGGAGTTCATGATAGAAATGAAGTTTTTTTCTACATCTGTTGAATTTCGAATCTGTGTAATACCTATCTTAATCATCACTTCTAGTTTTCCATCCACTCAATACATTTGATAAGAGATGCTTTCATCTCTTCCTTAGACATTTTGATAGGTCTTCCGTGTCCAGGAAGAACATACTCGAAGTCATAAGCGAGGAGTTTTTTCATTGATTGAATTTGAATATCAAAGTCATACCAACAAGCAGTCTTAAAGGCGTATAAATGATTTAGGTCTTTTGAAAAAGCGAGGTGATCACCAGTAAAAAGGTATTTGTTCTGATAAAGATAGCAGACAGAACCTTTGGTATGCCCAGGAACTGGAATTACAACGATCTCATCATCAATTTGAAAGGCATCCTCTCCCTTCATCAACTCTTCATAATCGGAAGTTGAAGCAATTGAATCATCGGCATGTATATATCTTTTAGAATTGAAAACTTCCCAGTACTTATCAGTATCAGCAATATCATCTTTGTGAGATAAGAGGTGCTTTTCAACCCCACCTAATTCGACGAGCTTATTAGCGAATTGTTTCACAAATCGAGGAGAATCCACCATAAAATTCTCCTTCTCTCTTTTTATAAAGTAACTAGCTGCTCCGAATGAACTTTCGGCATGATAACCACAATGAAAAATCCCATCCTCTAATTCATAAGGTAGTTCTTGAATCACCTTATTAACTTTGGAATCTTTCTCCACTCCAATTGAATTTACAGGGCAGGCTAAGAGAGCACGATAAGCTGCGTCCTCATCATCTAAAGCAGGTTGTTCGACTACAGCTGACTGTTGCGATACTAATTCAAATGTCTTAGGAGCAACCCAATAACAGGCCCCACAGTTGATACAGCTTGAATCAACGTAGAAGTTACCTTCAATATTCTCGCTTCGCTTTTCCTTTATGTTCGCCATTAATGGTCTCCTACAACTTTTACTTTATCCCTCTATTAGTTTTAAAGTTTCATTTCCTATTTTGGAGATAGTGAATTTGATCAATCAAATGCAAGATGACCTGTAGTGATTCTTCATTTGGATCACAATGTTCTCGCAATTCACAAATGAGTATTAATCTCGCAATATCTTCGTCATCAAATAAAAGATCGTCGTTTCTATAAGGCGTAACAATATTGTTTTCTATATAATTTAAAATATCTTTTTCCTCAATCCCGACTTTTTGTGTAACCACTTCCAATGTATAGGTTATCTTACTCATACTTTTTCCTCCCGAAGAACTTCCCATTGGCGGATTTGATCCTTTAATTCATCTGGTATATTTTTGGGAACTGTAATTTTAATTTTAACAAATAAGTCACCTGGATTATCTTTTAGCCTAATACCTTTCCCTTTGACTCTGAGCTTCGTACCGGAACTAACGCCCTCTGGAATAGTCATTTCTACTTCGCTATCGAGACAAGGTACACGAATCTTGCCACCAAGGATGGCCTTGGAAAATAAAATGGGTATTTCTATTTCTATATTTTTCCCCGCTCTGGTGTATGTAGATGAGGGACGAACATCTATCTCAACATACACATCGCCTTTTGGTCCGCCATTAAACCCTTCGCCTCCAAGATTCTTAAACCTCAACTTCTGCCCTGACTTGATGCCAGGTGGGATGGAAACTGATATCTTTTTTCCTTGCGGTAGACTAAACTCACGACTGGCACCTAAAACAGCATCCTTAAAATCAACTTCCATACGATAAAGAAAATCTTCACCTTTTGATTTTAAATTTTGTCTTTGCCTATGTTGATTGAATAAATCGCCAAAAATATCTTGGTAACGAGAATAATCACCGGATTGTGAATCCTGATAGAAAGGACCATGCCTGCCAGCTTGTTGCTGCTGATTAAAGTATTCACCTTCTTGATCGTACTCCTGACGTTTTTTATCATCACCAAGAATCTCATAGGCCAGTGCAATCTTTTTAAAATTGTCCTCAGCTTCTTTATTATTTGGATTCAAATCAGGATGATATTTTCTTGCCAGCTTTTTATAAGCTTTCTTAATTTCGTCTAGGCTTGCATCTTTCTTAACGCCCAAAGTTGCATAATGTTCATCCATTGGTTATTCCTCTTAAGCATTATAAGGGTTTTGTGATATAATCACTCATACACTTATAAAAATCAAAGATTAATGATTAAAATCAATTAAATTTATAAAAAACCTCTACAAAAATATTGTCATTCTATATCTTGCTATTTAATTTCTCTCTTTCTTCGACTTCTTCAAGTTTTTCATCTGCCACTTATTTATTTTAGTCCAAATTCTCAAAGTCGATAAAGCCCTTTTCGACGTCGACACTTACAAGCTTAAGAATAACTTTGTCTCCGACATCAAGATTCCTCTCACCCTTGGAAATTTTTCCTTCCACTATTGGGGAAAAAATACGTGCCCAAGTTCCCTTGTCAGAAGCTCCTGTAACTAAGCCCTCGTACTTTTGTCCAATTTTATCAATGAGCAACAAAGCAGAAGCCGACTTACGAACCTGTCGTTCAACTTTATCAGCAGAATTTTCTTGCTTGGTGCAATGATCTGCCAAAATATTAAGTTCCGAGGGATTATATGGAGAGGGTTGTTTTGCTAACGCTGCCTTCACTAAACGCTGTGTTATGAGATCAGGAAATCTTCGATTAGGGGCAGTTGAATGAGAATAATCAGTAACGGCCAGCCCAAAGTGACCAATTGCGGACTCTCCAGGCATTTCTAGCACATACTCGCCCCGGCCAAGAAGTTTTACAATTGTTAGAGATATATCTGGGAAACGAAGAGGGTCAGCTTCCTTGCGTTTTAACATAAATGCTGACAACGCCTTTGAGTCAGGCTTATCTGGAAGTCTTTCTCCTAGGCTGCGGGCGACCGCTACTATTCTCTCCCAGCGTTTTGGGGAGCGCACAACACGCCTTAGCGACGGATAACCTTTTTGTATCAAAAAATTTGCAGTAGAGCTATTGGCAGCAATCATAAGATCTTCAATAAGTTCATGGGCCCTATTTTTTGGGTCATCCTGCATTCCAACAACAGAATCATTTTTCATTATGGCCCTTGCCTGAATTGTTTTAAGTTCCAGAGCTCCATAGTTATTTCTAACTGCTCTAAGTTTTTGTGCTACTTCGTCTTGTAAAAGTAATTGCTTATCCAATCCAGCAACTTTGCCAGCAGCTAAAGGTAAGGGACCATTTTGTTCTAGCCAAGGAGCAACAGAATTGTAGTCAAGTTTTGCCTGATTTTTTACTTTTGCTCGGTAAACATCTGACTCAATAACTTCACCTTTTTGATTAATAACCATTTCAATAACCATTGCCAGTCGATCCTCCGATGGAGAAAGAGAGGTTAAATCGGTTGATAACTTTTCAGGCAGCATGGGATATAATTTTACACCTGTATAGATTGATGTTGTGTTTAGCTTAGCATGCTGATCAATTGGGGTATCTTTTTTTACAAGAGCATCAACATCAGCAACTGCAACAAAAACTCTAAAATCACCGGCTTTTGTAAGTTCAGCGTATGTTATTTGGTCGAGATCAATAGAGTCATCGTTATCAATTGAACACCACATCAGATGTCTAAGATCTTTTATTTGCTCAGAAGTTTCATTTGCAGTACTTGTAATATTGCTAAGCTGATCCATCACTTCATCAGTAAAGAATGATTCTAACCCATGGAAACTCATGGCCCTCTCAGCTATATTAACTAAATTATATTTTTTGTGTCGGCTCATATAAACTCCCTTATATTTAAGTTGTAATTTATTTTTACTTGTATCTTATATTTAATTAACTAAAATCCTGACTTTATCATAATTAATGAAGGCTGAGTTACAAGCGAGAGAGAATGAATATGATAAAATACTTGGACTTAATTTGAATTCCATTCCCAGCACTATTGTAGCAGGTAAAACAATATTTGCAGTAGCTGTATTTGATGCTACTTACGTAAAGAAGATTGTGAACAAAAATAAGACTGTATGCACACTTTCATGAGTTAATAAGTCAAGAAAAGAAGATGACAGTACCTGAGTAAAGTTTAAAGAGAGTTCGAGAAGCTGTTCATAATGTAAAGCTAGTAAATTTACAAAATCTGAAGGATACTATCATTTTACTAATAAACAATATTGAGAATATATATGACAAAACATATCAATGAAATTGAATACTTTTTCTCTCAAAAACTATGAATATTAACTTTACAGAATTAACACGAAATAAAATGGGTGCTGTCGTTCAGATTTATGCTGAAGGCTATGTAGGAGAAGATGTCAGATCTATCCTAAATCCAAGACTAGGTGATTTAACCCAATGGTCTGGCTCTGGTTTTTTTATAAAGACTGACTATGGAGACGGTATAATTATCACCAATGCTCATGTTGCTAAAAATGCAAAATCTCTAGAAATTATGACCATGCTAACTTCAGAGGAAACATTTCAAGTAGAAAATGTTGGTTTTGTGAAAAACCTTGAGCCTGATATCGCAGTCCTAAAGCTAAAAAAAGGTGAATTAGAAAGATTAAAAATAATTGCAAAGAAAGAAATCCCCTATCTTTCATTAAGAGAAAACGAAAAGATTACACGTGGAACAGAAATCAAGGCCATTGGCTACCCAATGGGAATGACTGAACCTAATATCACTGGAGGAGAAATTACAAATTTTATCTCTGGGGATCGTTTTGCAGCTGAAAAATATGTAACGGATGCAGCAATAAATCCTGGAAATTCAGGTGGCCCAGCTCTTGATGAAGATGGACTTGTGGTAGGCATAAATACATCAGTCTACCAAGAAGCTGATAATATCGGATTTGTTACGCCATATATGTTTATCAAAAGTATCTTAAAGAATATTTTTGAAAATAATTCGATTTGCTTTTCAGATATTGGAGGTAGCTTCCAAAAAAACTCTCAAGATGCTTCTGTCGCTTTAAAAATGCCTGCGATTCAAGGTATTATTGTCAGCTCAGTGGACAAAGACGGATTTCTTGCTTCAGCAAAAGTTAAAGAAGAAGATGTTATTCTCTCACTTAATGATCAGCAAATAGACAGGCATGGAATATTTATCAGTGAAGATCATTATCATAGAAGAAATATTTTCGATACTTTCAAACTAATCCCTATCGGAGAAGAAGTTCATATGGAAGTTTGGCGAAATGCTAAAAAGATACAATTAAGTTCAGTAACTTCTTCCTCAATAAAAAAGAAAATTGAATCCAAACCTATCATTAAAGAGAGAAATTTTATAGATGTTTGGGGAATGACAATCCAAGTACTCAGCTATGAGATTCTAGAATCATTTAGTGCTGTAGATATATTTTCTTTTTATGACATAATCAAAAGATATAATGAAAACAGAGAAAGGCTAATCGTTACTCATATTGAAAAAGAAAGTCCTGCTTATGATCAACAATGGGTATCGGGAGAAGTGATAAAACTTGTCAATGGTGTCGAAATAAAAGACCTAGAGCACTTACTCTCAGTTTTAAATGACACATCAGATGAGTATAAATTTAAAACTGAAACTGGAACACTAGGTTACTTTAAAAAGGGAAAGCTTAGTAAAAGTATAAAACTCCTTAATCCTACAAAGTTTTTAAAATAATATATTTTACAAATCTAGTAAAACACCTTTAATCATTTAACGGAATACTATCTAATTCATATGACTCACCATACGTTGCAATTGTAGTGTTAATTTCTAACTCTGATTCTATTAGAGATTTTAAATGAAGTGAGCCACTCTCCTCACCATGATTTAAAATTATAAATCTAGGTTTAACCGTAGCAGTTTTAAGCCAATCAATTGTATCGAGGTAATCAGCATGTGCAGATAAAGAGTTGATAGAAAAGATACTTGCTAAAACAGGAAATTCTTCTTTATGCAACCTTAAAACTTTTATTCCATCTAATAAAAGCCTTCCTTTAGTGCCATATGGTTGAAAGCCTACAAGAATAATACCATTTTTCTTATTAGAGATTCTTGATTTTACATGATGAACAACTCTTCCACCTTCGATCATTCCTGAGGCACTAATGATGATCATAGGTCCATCAGCTGCTGAGATATTTATAGAGTCCTCAGTTGAATCAATTTCTAAAAGAGTCTCAGGAAAATAATCACTTTTTTCCATAATATCTTCACGAACGAATTCTTTTCTTAAACATTCATTAAAAATTTTATTCGCTTTTTTTGAAAGAGGGCTATCCAAAATAACTGGTACAGCAGTAATCTTTTTTTCATCGATAAGTTGCTTGATCAGAAAAAGTATATCTTGTGTCCTACCTACAGAAAATGAAGGTATTACAGCAACTCCCCCTCTTTTTAATATGGTATTAACATAAAGAGCTAAAACTTCTTTAGCAGGAATCCTTGGATGAAGTTTATCTCCATAAGTTGACTCAAGTACAAGAAAATCAGTCTCTTCAAGTTTTGCAGGTGACTTCAGTAATGTATTACGATCATGTCCTAAATCCCCTGAAAAAAGAATTGATTTCGACTCACCTGAATAATCCTTGTAAAAGACTTTAATAGAGCTTGCCCCTAAAATATGACCTGCCCAAAATAGTTGAATTTTTAAATTTTGTGAAATCTCAAACTCTGTTCCAAAATCAATAACTTTAAATAACTTTAAAACTTCTTTAACTTCCTTAGCTCTATATAATGGTGAAGCTGGACTATGTCTTGAATACTTTTTCTTATTTGCATATTCAGCATCTTCTTCATGTATTTTTGCGGAGTCAGCAAGTAATATTTGACACAGTTTATAGGTATCTTCAGAACAATAAATAGACCCTCTAAAGCCATCGGCCCATAACCTAGGTAGTAAGCCTGAATGATCAATATGAGCATGAGTTAAGAATACTGCACTAACTTCACTCGCCATTGGGAAGTCTAGCCAGTTTTTTTCACGTTCTTCAGAAGACCCTTGAAACATCCCATAATCAACCAAATATTTTTCTTGAGATACTTCTAATAAAGCTTTAGAGCCGGTTACACCACTCGCTCCACCAAAAAATGTTACTTTCATTATCTTTCCTAATTTTCTAAAAGTTCATCAGACAAAAAACTGTGAACAAACTCAACTGCTTTTAAAGGGCAGTCAAAGGTCTGAATTAAGTCAAAATCGACTTGATCAATATTCCCCTCTTTTAGAACTGTCTTTTTCATCCAGTCAAGTAAACCTGTCCAATATGAAGTGTTCATAAGTGCGATTGGAAATTTTTTTATTTTTTTCGTTTGGATTAGGGTTAAGGATTCAAAGAGCTCATCTAATGTGCCAAAGCCACCAGGAAATAAGATAAAGCCTTGAGAGTATTTTACAAAGACGGTTTTTCGACAAAAGAAATATCTAAAATTGACTGGTAAATTAACATAACTATTAATGAATTGTTCTTTAGATAATTCTATATTACAGCCAATTGATAAACCACCTGCTTCAAAAGCTCCTTTATTTCCGGCTTCCATAATACCGGGGCCTCCACCAGTAATGACGGCATAGCCTTTTTTAGAAAGTAAACTACCTGCTTGAGTAGCATTAAGATAATCATTTTCCTCAGGAGAAGTTCTAGCTGAGCCAAAGATACATATTGCATTTTGAATTTCTGCCATTGCATCAAAGGCTTGAACATACTCGCTTTGGATTCTTAAAATTCTCCAAGAATCCTGTTCAGTAAATTTAGCGAGCTCTGGGTTTTTAGCGCTTACTTGACCTGCACTTTTATGGTTAGACTTAAAAAGAAGTTCATCTTCTGTTTCACAATTAGACTTCTTCCTAAAAAGTGTCGGATTTACTATTCCTGTTTTATTATTCATCTGTTTTCACCTTATATTGAATCTTTATTTTTTGATAATTAATAAGTTTATCTTTTAACCTTTGAGAATAACTACCAAGATTATAAAGGACGCCAGCATCATTTCTTTCTTCTTTAGCCATCAACTTTAAAATTGATTCGCGAAAATGGTCCACTTCTTCTTGTACATTTTGAGACTCTTCTTTAAACTCTTTGTTTGTTTTTATGCCATTTGATGCATCTTTAGTCCAAGTAAAGTAAGGAAGTAACTGACCCGTAAGTTCTCTTAAGCTAATAAGAACGTCACTTTTCATTTCGATATAATTTGTATCGAGTAACTCCTTAATAGAAATATGATCTCTTATTGAGTCATCAATTTGAAAAAGGTATTCATATTGATTCATTAACAAGACATATCTTTTCACTTGTTTTTTATCAGCTGTTGCTCCTAATAAATGAGTAAAATTACTTTGAATATCTTTTTTAACAAAATTAAAATAGTCCATTCTTTTTGTAACCGTTTCTAATATTTTTTTATAGTTCGTCTCTAAGCTTAAAGTAACCAAACTATAATTTTCTTGAATAAAGTCATATATACGATCCTCAATCAATAAAAGTTCTTTTTCGATTTCTTCAAATGTATGCTCTTCTTTAAAAAAATCGAAATCGAAACGTTCAAAATCCATTTTCCCATCACTTAAAAGAGCATCAATTAATTTAGTGAATGGTTTTATGACCATTAAGAAGATTAAACCTGTAGAAAGGTTAAACACAAGATGAAAATTAGCTAATGCTATTGCTGGGTCAGAAGAAAAGATTAAAATATCTTTATTCAAATAAAGAATTGGTAAGGTAATTATCACACCACCAATATTGAAAAATAAATGAGCAAGTGCTGTTTTCTTGGCTGCAATATCCATATTAAAAATAGACAGTAGTGCTGTAACCGATGTCCCTATATTTGCTCCCATAAGCACCGGTATCGCATTATCTAGACTCATTAATCCTTGTTGAGTAAGGATGATAGCAAGACCTGTCGTTACAGAGCTTGATTGGACGATTGCAGTAATCACAAAGCCAATTAAAATAGCTAACATAGGACCAAGTGGTGCCGTTAAATAAGAAACAACTCGAGGATCATTTTGAAAGGGAGACATCGAACTTGAAATTAAATTAAGCGTAAAAAAAACAAAACCAAAATAAAAAAGAGATTTAGCAAAGATTGAATAGCGAGATTTAACAAAAGACAGAAGAAAACCAAAGATAATGATAATAGGAGCAAAGGCAGTTAATTTAAAAGCTATTAGCTGAGCAGTTACAGTTGTTCCGATATTTGCACCAAAAATAATTCCAATACTATTTTTGAATGATAAAACCCCTGAATTAACTAAACTAATCGTAATGACTGAAGTTGCAGAACTTGATTGTATAATAGAAGTCGTAATGGCCCCAAGAAGTAAGCCTATGACAGGAACTGTTGTGAGTTTACCAAGAATTTTTCTAAATTTTTCTCCAGTAATTTTTTGCAATTCTATAGAGAAATGGTCTAAACCAAAAATAAAAAGGATAATACTACTAATCGCGGCAATTATTATTTCAAATTCTTTCATCTATATTTTCTTTAGATTTATTTGAGGTAAAAATTCTAATATTTTATCTTGATGCCCTAACTCTGTTCCAGTTGTTATTAAAGTGGCACAAGCGGCGGCTAATCCCCATCTAAGTATTTCTTTAACATCAATACTTGAACTTTTATTAATCATATATGACATCCCTGCAACCATAGAATCTCCAGCTCCAACAGTAGTCTTAACTTTTATCTTCGGAATACTGCCAAACCAAATTTCATTTTTTGATATGAGGAGTGCTCCTCCTTCAACTGAAGAAATGCAAATAAGCTCAACATCTTTCTTAAGCTCGCTAGCGGCTTTAATAACTTCATCAATTGAATCAACTTTAAGATTAACTAATTCTTGAAATTCTATTAGATTAGGTTTTATTAAAAATGGTTTAGCTTTAGTCATTTCTCTAAGATATTTACCAGGGACATCGACAATACACCTATGCCCTTCTCTTTTTAGCTTTTGAAAAAGCAAAGATACTTTTTCTTGAGAAACCTCTCGTGGAAAACTTCCACCTAAAATAATAATACTTTCGTTTGAAGTCTCTAATAAGAATGTCTCTAAAACTTTAAATTCTTCATCTGTTATAACTGGCCCGCTAAAACTAAATCTAGTCTGTTGATTTGTTTCAACAGAGGAAATTGTGATCCCCATGCGGGAGTTATCTTCAATTGGAAAAAACTTAAGGGGTAATTTTTCCGTTTGCATTAAGTGAAGAAGCTCACTTCCAATACTACCACCAAGAAATCCCGTAGCAAGGCAATGAGCATCTAGTCGATTTAAAATTCGAGCAACATTAATCCCATTTCCTCCAGGATACCGTCTTTCATCTTCGACATAGTTTTTTTCATTGGGAATAACTTTACTCACTTCACCGGTTATATCCAAAACGGGGTTTAGAGTTACTGTTATTAATCTATGCTGAGTGTTATCCATATTTTCACTCCAACGCTACACGTCTTAGTTTTTATAGTTATGACATATATTATATTTCTTTGTACTCTTATTCCATGTCTAAAGAAATAAAATACTGGAATATTGACGCATCTGAAGCCACATTAAGTCTCGACAGTGATAGTGTTTCTGGTCTTACAGAAAGTCAGGTACTTCAAAAAGTATCCGAATACGGATCAAACGCATTAACTAATCTTAAAAAAACTTCAAAACTGCAAGTCATCATCAATCAGTTTAAAAGTCTTATTGTTCTGCTTTTATTAATTACCGCAACTATTTCTTTCGTTATTGGTGAAATTACGGAATCACTTTCTATTTTTATCGTTATATTAATTAATGCTGCTATTGGAGCTATAACTGAAAATAAGGCAATTAAATCTGTAGAGGCATTGAAAAAGCTTGGAACAACTCAAACTCAAGTTCTCAGAGATGGAAAGACCTTTCTTATTGATTCAAAACTTCTTGTTCCTGGTGATATCGTCAAACTTGAGGCTGGTGACTCTATCACTGCAGATATGAGAATTATAGAAGCTTCGAAATTAACATGTAATGAAGCAATACTAACAGGTGAATCTTTACCTGTTGAAAAAATAGAGCTTCCCCTTAAAGGAGATATCATTCTTAATGAAAGAAAAAATATGCTCTACAAAGGTACTTTTATAACAACTGGGACAGCAAAGGCCCTAATTACTTCAACCGGTATGAATACTGAAGTTGGTAAAATCTCCCGTTTAACACAAAATGCAACATCAGAAACAACTCCATTGGAAAAAAAGTTAGATAAATTAGGGCAACAACTTTTAATCGTTTCTTTTTTTATCGCTATTATTGTAACTCTTTTTGGCGTCACAACAGGGAAGCCTTTTTTACTCATGATTGAGACTGCTATTGTCTTGGCCATTGCAACCATTCCTGAAGGTCTTCCTATTGTCTCAACTCTTGCTCTCGCAAAGGGTATGTGGATTATGGCCAAAAATAATGCACTCGTAAATAAACTCTCTGCTGTAGAAACACTTGGAGCAACCTCGATTATTTTCACAGACAAAACAGGTACTTTAACAGAAAACAAAATGACTGTCGTTAATGCACTTAAGTCTAACCCTCAATCTGATCAATTTTTGAAAATTAGTACCTTATGTAATAATGCTGAATTAAATCTAGATGATAAACACATAGGTGATCCTATGGAGGTTGCACTTTTAGAATACTCTAAGTCTTTAGGTTTGCAGAAAAAAGATCTTATGAACTCATATCCAGAAATCAAAGAAGTGGCCTTTGACTCAGAGATTCTTATGATGGCAACGATCCATCAGGTAAAAGAAGAAATCTATTATGCCATCAAAGGAGCACCAGAGCGAATTATAGAGAGGTCAAATTTTATAAATCTCCAAGAAGGAGAAGTTCCTTTTACAAAAGAATTAAAAGAGAAATGGATACAATCAAATACTCATTTAGCAAATGAAGGCAAAAGACTTATTGCTTTTGCCTCGAAAAAAGAAAAAGACTTAGGTAATGAAACATATAAAGATATTTGTTTTCAAGGGTTAGTCGCTTTTGAAGATCCTCCAAGACATGACATTAAAGAAACAATTAAAAACTGTCATCAAGCAGGAATAAATGTCATCATGGTTACCGGAGACCAAGAAGGAACAGCAACAAAGATTGGTTTAGAGATTGGTATCTTAAAAAATAGAACTGACAGTGTTATTAATGGAAAAAACCTTCACAATATTGACAAACTTAGTTCAGAGGAAAAAACAAAAGTTCTAGAAACTCGAATTTTTTCCAGAGTTAGTCCAGAACAAAAGCTTAAACTTATTGAACTTTTTCAGGAAAGCGGAAAAATCGTTGCCATGACTGGAGATGGTGTCAACGATGCTCCAGCTTTAAAAAAAGCTGATATTGGAATAGCTATGGGTCTAAGAGGAACACAAGTAGCAAAAGAAGCTGCTGATATGATCCTGCTTGATGATAGCTTTAAAACAATTATCTCTGCAGTTAAACAAGGAAGAATTATTTTTGTTAATATTAGGAGATTTGTTATCTATCTTCTTTCTTGTAATTTTTCTGAAGTGATGGTCGTTTCAATAGCAGCATTATTAAAGAGCCCACTTCCACTCGTACCATTATCTATACTTTTTCTTAACCTTGTTACAGACGTATTCCCCGCTCTTGCTCTTGGAATGGGAAATGGAGATAATGATTACTTAAAAAGTAAACCAAGGGATAAGCTAGCAGCAATCTTAAGCAAGCAAGACTGGGCCTTAATCTTTTCCTATGGAATAATACTTACAGCTTTCATTTCAGGAGCTTACTATTACAGTCTAAATATCCTTAAAGCTGAAATTTCACAAGCGAGAACAGTTGCTTTCATAAGTCTAGCCTTAGCTCAAACCTTTCATGTCTTTAACATGAAAAGAGCTAAAGCAAATTTCTTAATCAATGATATAACAAAAAATATATATGTATGGGCTGCAATTATTCTTTGTATCGTACTTTCTTTATCAACAATCTATATTCCAATTTTAAGAGAAACATTACAGCTATCGAAACTTACGAATGAGCTTTGGCAAGTTTTATGGATAGCGAGTCTAGGTCCAATTGTATTAATTCAACTTTTAATTCAGTTATTAAAATTTGGAATTAAAGAATAAAAAGAAATCGCAACCTTTTCGATTTTAAGGAGTACGATATTATTCATGTCGTTTAAGTAAGCAAAATAATCACCGTTCTTACTAATATCAGCAACTCCTTACTCCTCGAGAATTTCTTTAAATGAATCGGCTCTTAGATTAATGAATGACTCATTAACTTCAGGTGCGGCTTGCGAGAAATGATCGATCCAAAACTGTGAGTTTTTCATAGTGCTCATATCAGGAAGAAACTTTCGCCAGGCCTTGCCTTTAAAAACTCTTACAACGATCACTTATAAGATTAGAAATTCTATTAGCAATTTTCATATTAGGAAGTTCTTTTTTTGTTTCTTTTACGAGATCATCTTTTACAGCTAAAAGTTTATTGCTCATTTCTAATGCTTTTTGTGCCATTGTTCCTTCCTTCAGCCCAAGATTGCTATCGACCATATCAAACTGTTTTTTCCCTACACGGCTTACATCATCTCTATCACCAATTTTAAATGAAAAATTTCTTTTAAGTTTTGGATAAATCGCCGTACATAACAGATCGTAGAAAGGAGCTAATTCAATTTTTCCTTCAGATAAAAGAAGAGAAATATTTTTTGAATGACTATCATTATTTCCAATAAGTAAGTTAAAACAAACCCAATCTAAGTAATCAAAAAGAGCTTTAGATCTCTGATTAATCGTTACATTTGATTTAATTAAGTTGAAATTATTTTTTAAACTTGGTCCTCCTTTAGCCTCGTATTTTTCATCACTAACAAAACCCTGAGCCTGACAGAAATCTTGTTGATGAATTCGTTTTACATACTCACCGACTTCTCGATCATATCTCTCTATTACAAAAAGTGGATGATTAGCATCATCTAATACTTCACACTTAGGGACATTAAACCCAACGAGCTTTGCTAGCCTCATGCAATAGTATTCGTTATAAACAGACTCTTTTACACCTGAGTGATAAATCGGCACCTTAATGATATGGGTTGTTGGCTGCCCATTTTTTGGAAGATAGAACTCTCCTTTTTCATATATCGCCACAAACTTATCTTGTGCCCCTGCAATGGATAAGTATCCAGAGCCTTGATTTGCAACAACCTCTGCAACAGATCTTTTTTCCTCAATGGCCTTAAAAATTTCGGTCATTTTAATTTTCACTTTTGAATCTTCTTTCATTTTTCTAAAAGGAGATTCTTCGCTCGGACTAATAATAATGGCTCCGGCACAATCTTGCCCAAAGTTCTTTAATAATTCATAGGTTCCACTAAAATCCTGACTCTTTTCAAGTACGTCCCTTGCCTCCCCTTCAGGAAGAAGGTTTTCAAAGAATGATAAAGTGACTTTATTCCCAAAGCTTTCAGTTTGAAGTGGCATCGCGAGACTTAATTGAAATGCTTGCTCTTCCTTTAACCACTGTTCACTATACGAAAAAGAATAAACAAGTTCTTCATCTCGATAAAGTGTTCCAACTTTTTTCGTTTCAAAGAAAATATTTAACTTGCTCATTGCTCAAACTCCAAAGATAGTTTAAAGCCAAGAACTTCACTTAGTTTAAAAAGTGTTGAAAGCTTAACTTCTCTTTCTCCCGCATTACTTTCAAACTTACTAATTCCATTTACGGAAAGATTACACAGCTGAGCTAAGTCAGATTGGGATATCCCTAACTCTTTTCTTCTTTCAATTAGCTTCTCTACCAATTCCTTAATATTTTCAACTTTCATGACAAACTCTCCCTTAAGGGAGATTATACCAAGTTTTTGGTTTTCCTCAAGTAAATTCTCCCCCTAGGGAGATATTATATTTAGATATTAGATTTTACGACAAAGTCTCCCCATAGGGAGATTTTAGAAAGTATGTACTAGCTTTGAAAAATACTAGCAATTATAAGTACTTAATCTTCATGCGGAATGAGACCAAGAAGTTCTTTGCTACTACAATAAATGATACCTTGTTCATTCATAAACGTAGAGTCTTTAGCATTTAAATTTATAGGTGCTTGAGAATAACTGCTGTTAAAGCCACCAGCCTCAGACTGAATAATTGAGCTTGCCGCAAAATCCCAAATGCTCCCACCACCTTTTGCCGTTTTAGGAAATTTATAATAAATCGCTGGTGCCATCTCAATAGTACTAATACCATTCATGACTGCTCCTCCTAAGTGGAAGATGTTCAGCTTCTCAAGACCCAGTTCTTTTAAATCTGCTTTGAGTTTCTCTATTTGTTCTTCATAAGACTGATGCTTAAGATAGCTTTTATCATAAAGTAAGGTAAGCTCACGACTGAAAGGCTTAACCTCTAAGCGCATGTCATTTTTAAATGCACCAAGACCTTCTATAGCATAATAGAGATTATTATCACGTGGATTATATACAACACCAATGACACTTCTGCCCTCCTTCGAAACGAGAGCTATTGAAGTGCTATACCCATCTTCATCACGACTAAAACACAGAGTCCCATCAAGAGGATCGATACACCAGAAGTAGTCTTTTTCAAATCGACTCATATCATCCTCACTCTCTTCAGTGAGAAGTCCAAGATCATATTCTTTTAATGTTGGCCCTAAGATTTCTAGAATGGCATTTTGTGCTTCAAAATCAACTTCGGTAACAACACAAGAAGCGATATTCTCACCGCCCTCTTTGGTTTCAACATTAAGATTGGAGCCTTGCTTTTTCTTGATGATCTCACCTGCTTTAAGGGCCGCCTTTTGTGCTATCTCACAAAGAATTTTTAATTCATTATTTGATAATTTCATTTAAAACCCTTTGTGTTATTTGTTCTGAATAAGAGTGAACTTTCCAATGATCTGGCGACCAACCCTTTAAAAACCTGTAGAAATCACACCATGCATAGAGATAAAGTTCTCGATACTCATGCTCTACACTTTTAAAATTGATATTGGGTTTATACATACTAAGGGCTTCCTTGAGTAGACTAAAGTATTGATTCAAACAGCTTTTCTCATTTTGTGCTAACTGCTCAGAGTCGTAGATACTACTTAAAAAGTAGGCCACATCCTTTATCCCTGCCCCACCTCCGACATATTGAAAATCAACTGCAGCAACTCTTTCAGTAGAAAACAAAAAGTTTGCTAACTTTGCATCTCCATGAACAAAGGTTTTAAAGTGGGCTTGATTAAGGCGCTTATCAACTAATGGAGCTGCCTCTTTAAGTCTTAAATCATCTATGGCCTGTAGCTCATCTGGCCTTGTTTCCAGATGCCAATAAGTACCAATTTCCCAAAGATCAGCAGGTGTTTCATTCATATAGAACGCATGAAAGAAAGCTAACCACTTCAGACATAATGAAACTTCCGCTTCAGACACCTCAGTCTTTGGAATAAAAGATTTATTGGCAAGATCTTCTAATACCAAGTACTGCTTTTGCTCTATCTGACCTGTCTTAATAAGTTTAGGTGAATAGGCATTTTGAATTTCATTATTGTATTTTTGGTACCAATTTGTTTCAACCTCATAGGACTTTACTTTTCTGAGGTGGGATATACCTTCTTGCTTTTGCGGAAACTCAATCACCTTGGCCACAAAGCTTTTATCAGAAGTTTGGAATCGACACATTTGTCCGTATCCCCCCCAAAGCTTCTGAATAGATTCAACTGAGTTCACCTGCTCATTCATTATTGTGGATAAGATATCTTTCACTCACCCTTGTCCTTGTAATCTAAATTTCATTTTTATATTCTAACAAGAAATTGGTCGTACGGAAAATATCTCACTACATCATTATCAATCAAAGCAAGTCACTTAATTATTAGTAAGACTCAACTGCGACATGGTGTAGATAGGCGAATAAGGAATCACGATCTCGCCGTCTCCTCTACTATTCTAATATTTAAAATAAGCTTGGAATGGAACTACCTAGAGAATTAAAATCTAGGAATGTTATACCTTCGAGATTTACTTCAAATACATTCATTGACTCAGATTCTGTCACTAAAAGACGTGGTGAATGTCCGCCCTTATCTAGTTTCAATTCAAATAAAAAGTTTTTTTCACTTATTTTCGTTTTAAAATAAAAGCTTTGTTCGTAGAACGGAATTATTGGCAATTTATTTAATCGTTCAAAGGTTTCTCCAATTTCAAGTATTCCAAACTCTACACCATTTTGGATACGACTATTAAAAGAAAGGATATTTGGTTTACTTTCACTTAATATCTCTCTTTTAAATTTAAATTCCTCTTCAGAATGTTCTTGATGAAACTTCCTGCAATCAGAGAGAGTTTTAAATTTTTCGGTAGGATAATCAAATTCTGGTATGCATGTGTATAGTCTTTGATTTAACTGCAATGTAGATACTCTAAAGTTTTCGTTACTAACTTCAAAAAGAATCGAATGCTTATTCTGTAATATCTCACCAATTTCTTTATAAACTATACCCAGATCATTCATATTTTTTGATGTAATACTTTTAATTTTCACTGCGATTCTGAAGTTTTTAATTTGCATCTTAGATTTTGTTTTGCTCGCAATCAATTTATTTGGCCCTTTACCAAATAGAGTTAAGGAATTCGTAAAGACAGTATTCGGTATTCCACCTTCTTTAAGGACCATTGCTGGAAATGATTCATCCATAACATTTGTTACATATCCATCAAGCCATTCCATTCTTTTGATATTTAGCTCATTATAATTGAGCTCTTGTCTAAGATTAATTTCTCTATGAGTATGCTTAAAGCCATAGACGTGACCTAATTCATGAGCAAGGACGGCCACCAAAGGATGCGTTATTAAGTTTTTATTTTCAAGAATTGGATGAAGCATATTTGCCTCAACCATTCCTTTCGCATATTCAAACTTATTACTCCACATATTTTGATTAGTATCCTCTGACTTGAATCCATTATAAGAACCTGATAAGAAGGTTTGCGATACAGTTCTCTTTTAAGTGTTGTGTTTATTTTTACACCGTAGCCTGATGTTTTAGATATTTCAATGTCTTTGTCAGAAGAATCTCCTTCAAATTGATAATCAAGAATTGAACTTAACTCTAAAGAGGTAGGCTTTCTTGACTTAAAGTTCCACTCCTTTATAAAACCTAGCTTGAACTTCTTAGTTAAAAACTTAGAGAAAAGAATCGTTCCATTATCATTTTTAAAAAGAGGTTCTTCACTGAACTCAAAACCTGTTATGAGTGATTTATACCCAAAAAGAAGATTAAAAGAATTGAAATCTTGAGATTCAGAAACACCATTTGCTGTATTAAATGTTTAGGAAATGATTTTGTTCTATTAAAAATATGAATACTCGTTTGATAGCAGTCTGAGTATATCTTATTGTTTTTCATTTCTTTTTTCCATTTTTCTAATCAGGGATGAGTAAGCTGCAAGAAGTTGATTTTCCATAAACTTAATTTCAGTGGCCCAAGCTTTTTCTAGTTTTTCATCAAAATATAGCAGAGCAAGAATTCCCCCTACTTTTTACCTTGATTGATTGTATAGGTTTCTTTTCTCTTTTTTATCAAATGAGTGATATCCAGCTCCTATTAATTCAAGAGCTGCTAATTTTAGATCATAAAGTTTGAGCAGTAATTGAGTTTGGGCTTGGTCATTGTTTAGTTCAGTCCACTTTTTCATATGAAAAGCCTTATGAGCTAGCTCGTACAATTTTAGATTTTTAATTATGTATTTAGCTTTTTTATTTTTTGAAAAAACTGTATCTTTGGTCTTAGTTGTTGTTACTGGTGCAATTTCTTCTTGAAGAGCAGGTTGAGTTTCATCAATATCCTGATTATTACTAAGTCCATGTCTCTGTGCAAAAGCAATAAGCGAAGGTTCTTTGATAAACCATGATTTTCCAACTTTAATTGCTGCAATTTCTTTTGCTTTAATAT
>JAONMX010000024.1 GCA_028378565.1 Bacteriovoracaceae bacterium | reverse complement strand
CTTATCAATAGTTATGCCACTTTTTTAGTCAGAAATAACGTGCTGCGGTAATTTTTACATGTGCCGTCTCTTTCTTTTACAATAGCTTCTATGGTGGATGGAATGACGAAGAAAGAGAGCTTGGATGCTCAATATGAGTATATTATCAATGAGTTAGAGGGGAGATTTTCCGCTTATGACTTTCGATATTTAAACAACTTACCTGTTTGGGAGAATTTTAGGTCGCGATTTTCTGCCACTAATATGGCAAAAATTCTAGAACTCGGTTGCGGTCCTAAAACCGATTTTAAGACATTAGATTGGGTTGAATACCATGGGTTAGAGCTTAGCTCCAAAGCTGTAGAGCTGGCTAACTGTGACTCAATCATCCACGGTAATGCTCTTTATATAGATAATTATTTTCAAGATAAGTTTGATCTCATTATTGACTCTCACTTACTCCATAATTTGTCATCTATAGGTGATGTTAAGGTCGTTCTGAAAAAGTCTCTATGTCAGCTGAAAGAAGGTGGAATGTTAATCGGTGAGCTTCCTGTGGCAAACTCTCATTTTAAAAACACCACAAGTAAAATTGTTCACTCATCTTTAGAGTGGGAAAATCTCTTTATTGAAGTCACTAAAGAGTATGATTGCTATATTGGATACTTTACAATGGCATGGAATTTAAAAATGATCGTAGATGACTCTGGTGAAGATAGAGATCCACTTTCCTCAGATCCAGATGTATTGCACTATATATTAATTAAAAAGGTTTTAACATGAACATAAATGAATTTTGGCCCTACTTGAAAAAGGCTTGGTATTATCTTTCGCTTCCTCTGTTTGAAATAAGTGGAAGTAAAATTTCTGTCTTGAGTATCTTTACTGCAGGTCTCATTTTTTACGGCGCTGTTATTTTAAGTAAAATGGGAGAGCGTTTCGTTCAGAAAGTTTTGAATGATAAGCCTTTAGAGCGTGGAGTAAAGGGAAGTATTGAACGTATTACCCGTTATCTAATTCTAATTATTGGTGCTCTCATCACATTAGATACTGTCGGTATTAGTATGAGTTCACTGGCAGCAGTTGGTGCTGTTTTCATGGTTGGTATTGGTTTTGGCCTTCAAAATATTACCTCCAACTTTATAAGTGGTCTTATTATCTTATTGGAAAGACCTATTAGAGTAGGTGACTTAGTAGAGGTGAAGGGAGTGGAAGGAAAAGTTATTGATATCCGTGCTCGTAGTACCATTATTCACACCAGAGAAGATATCGCTATTATTGTTCCAAACTCTCAGTTTATTTCTGAGCAGGTAATCAACGGTAGTTTTAGTGGTGAGAACGTTCGACTCTCTATAGAAGTAGGTGTTAGTTACAACTCAAACCCGAGGCAAATCGAAGAAATTCTATTAGATATGGCAAATAATAGTAGTGATGTAATAAAGTTTCCTAAAGCAGATGTTATTTTCCATGGTTTTGGAGATTCTTCTCTTAATTTTATTTTAAGAGTTTGGGTAAAAGATCAGTGGAGAAATGAAAAAATAATGTCTGACTTAAGGTTTAATATCTTTGAATCATTTGCTCAAAAGGGTGTAGAAATTCCTTTCCCGCAGAGAGTTGTTCATCAGCATATTGCCAAAGAGTAAAAACAACAAAGTCCTCAATAATGAGGACTTTGAAGTTGCGTTTATGAGGCGTCTATTTTTAAGTTCCGACTTTAAGTTTGGTGGCTAATCCATTCTTAATTTGGGGTGTGCGGAGCTCGTTCATCGTCTCCATGAGGAGCGCGATTTTTATCACCTAATCTTGTATTGATAACCAAACCAAATTCCACTTCTTCAGGATATAAGATTTGACCATTTACTAACTCAATCTCTTCTCTTGAAAGAACTTCTTTCAAAGTTTTCTTCTTAAACCATTTCTTCTTTACATCTCTAAGGCTCATCACTTCACCTCTAAATGTTTCAAATCCTACTGCTCGAGTGTTTGCTTTAACTTTTTTAACTTCAACTTTTTCTAGCTTCTCAATATTCTTGTAAAGATCAAATCCTTGAGCGTAAGGTGTCATTATTAATGTCATTAATAATACTGTTAATAATTTCTTCATGAGCGCCTCTCTTTACCTTCTCGAATTTCTTCCTAAAAAATTCGATCAATTTTACCATCCTGGCGATCCATGCTTAAAATTCCATTTTCAAGCTGTTATGGGGTTTATATATTCAATGCTCATGCCAAAATTGAACTATTGTAAACTATCAAAAACACGTTAAAATATTAAATATATTTAGCACTAGTGCATTTTGACCCTTATATAGTGGCACCAGAAGGTAGTTTATGAAGCCTAAAATTCTCTATTTATGCCCCAATGGATACCTCGGTGGAGCAGAGAGATTTGTTCTAGAGGCCAACCTCATTCACTTGAGTCAGGATTTAGAAAGTGAAATACTCTTCTTCAGTGATGGGGTAGCAGTTACCAAGGCCAAAGAATACGGAATAAAATGTCGTGTTTTAGAAAATCAGTTTAAGTTTTCAAAACCGCTGCAACTTTTTCGATCACTTAAAGAAATAAATAAAATGGTCATTGAAGAAAACTTTTCAATTGTTCACTCGACAATGCCATATACCCATATCATTTCATCATTGGCCTTTTATTTTCATCCTGTTAAAACAGTATGGTTTCAGCATGGACCACTAGGAAATGTCTTTGATTATATCGCTCCATTTTTTAAGTCTGATGCACTACTGTTCAATACTCAATATTTAAAAAATGATCATGAAAATAAACTCTTTCAATACTTTATCCCACAATTTGAAAAAATTGTTCCTTACTCTATAAATGAAGATCTCCCTGAACCCAACAAAGTTGTAGAAATTCAAAATAAATTAGGTAGCGAAAAGTTAAGAATTTTATTACTTGGAAGAATTTGTCCATGGAAAGGCTATGAAACTGCGATAATGGCCATTAAGAGAATTATTTCCAATCACCCCATGAAAGAACTCATAAAAGTTAGTGTGGTTGGAGATGTAGGGCGTAGTGAAGATATTCCTTACTTTGATAAAGTGAAAGCACTGCTCAGTGAAAATAATTTAGAGGAGAATTTTACTTTTTGGGGTCAACAAAATAATCCGCAAAACTTCATGGGTGCTCATCATGTTTTCCTACATACTTCAAATATCCCAGAACCATTTGGGTTAGTAGTAGGAGAGGCCATGCTTTCTGGAGCTCTTTGTGTTGGAAGTAGCGTAGGGGGAACACCTGAGATGATTATTCATGGTCAGACTGGTTTTGGTTTTGATACCACCGATAAGAATGCAGACGATCTGCTCTTTCCTATTTTAGATAATATAGTGAATGACTTTTCTAAAGGACGTTTTGAGAAATCTTATGGTGATCTCATTAAAAAGGGACAGAATCATATTCAACAAAACTTTTCAAGAGAGCGTCTAGGTCGTGACCTTAATGATCTCTATCGTAAGCTTTTAAACTTATAACGTTAAAAAATAGAGAGACAGCAATCTTTCTTTTGGGAATGTTCTAAAATGTCTTTTGAATCTAATTCTTTAAATAATGTGGAGAGTTGGTTGAAAATTGTACGATCACTATATTGAAACCTTTTTTCAGCTGGCATATCAATATTAAAGAGCTCACAGAAATTTATCCAAAATTTTTCTTCAACTGCTGCTAATGCCACATACTTATTATCTTTTGACTTATAAATACAGTAACAAGGAAATTTTCCATTATGAAGAAAGCGATTGATATTTTTTTCTTTCAACTCTTGTGCATAGAAAGGTCCAAGTGTTGTTTTTGTACTTTCATCTAAATAAACATCAATAGGATAGAACTTATTTGTTTTAAGAACATTTATATGAGCAGAAAGAATCTGAAGTGCCATCTGTGAACCAAAACTAATACCAGAAAAAGGGAGCATAGGTGGTTCGATGGTATCTGATTCATTGTGTTGATGGACATGCATTTCTAAAAGACCAGTCTCCGCTAAAGAGTTTAAGTCGTGAGCCGGTTTATTATTCTTCTTTGAAGATAGGGGACGACAATAAACAATAGGCCTTTTATTTAAGAGCTCTTCAGAAACACCAACTTTGTCAGCAAGTTTCTCTGGTAGGCCCATCATGATAACATCTGCTCTTTGAATTAGAGCATTAAGTTGTTCCTTTATCTTTGAAGAATTAAAATCAAAACGTTTGATTCCTTTATTATCATTGAGCTGGTGATACCAAGTAATAAAGCTCTCATCCATCTCTTTAAAGGCACCAGATAAGAATGGGTCTTGAAATTTTACATCCTCAACCTTAATAACCTTTGCTCCAAGGCCTGCAAGTAAATAAGTTGCATAGGGTCCAGGTAGGCGATGTGAAAAATCTAAAACGGTAAGAGAGCTTAGCATCTAAGACTCTTCTTTATTTACTTCATTAGTTTCACTTTCTTCATTTGTTTTAGGATTTTTTGGTCTTAGTGTATCAATAAAGTTACCAGTCCCTTCCCCTGTCAGTTCACATTCTCTACTGTTGCAAATTTCCCATCTATCAGAATCATCATTATGATAGCTGAGAGAAAAACGTGGAAGAAAATAGGCAATAAATCCAACAAACTGTGCTTGATCAAGCCAGCTCTTCGGAACTTTTACAATACGGTAGGCATGATCTGGATATGTACTTGCTCTTAAGCCTTCTCCTGCACTGATCGGATTTTTTAACGTCATATTCTTTAGTTCTTCGACAATAGTTTCAAGTCCATCTAAAAGATCTGGATCATCTAAAAGAAGTCTTGATCTTCTTAGTACAGAAATGAGTTGCGATGATTGTGATCGAAATGAACTATCAAAATAGCTTAAGGCCTGATTAGGGTATAACTCGTGATCATTAGCACTAATGGCCCTTGTTAAAACTTTGTCTTCGCTAATAAATTCATTTTTAATAAAATCGAGTGTCTCTCTTAAATTTTCTTTAAAAGTATCATTACCCGTTATTTCGTAAATTCTTAGCTGTGCATTTGCAAATGAAACATAGTCTTCAAGATAAGGAAGACTTTGTTCTTTTGTATTACAGTGACGGATGGTCATTTTCTCATTATCTTTTGCGTTAAGAAAGTTATTATAAATTCCTTCAATGGCCACGTTAAAAAGTGCAGTTGCTCTTTGCTTAATAGGATCAACTTGGCAGTACTGAATAACATCAACTAACCCTGAGATCGTTTGAAAGTTCCAGCTGGCAACACCCTTACAATCTGTTGCAGGTGGTATTCTCATTTTTCTTTGAATTAGTGACTCTTTGAAGATACCTCTAACAATATCCCAAGCGTCTTGGTTATAGAACTCTTCTTTTTTATCAAAATTTAAACTGATAACATTAAGTTTATTTTGAAAGTTCCCTTCTTTTGAAACTTGAAACCAACTTTTAACTTGATTTCTTTGTTCCTCACTCCAACTATCATTTTCGTCTACTTGATTGAGAATATCTTCGAATTCTTCATAAGTGAAAGTGAAATATAATCCTTCCATACCTTCAGAGTCTGCATCTTGAGCACTAAAGAAATGTTTATTTTCACCAAGCATCTCAGTCTCTAAGTATTCGAGAGTTTTTAATAAAGTATCAAACACTAAAGGGCTTGGGTAAAGCAGACTAAATTTACTAAGAACACTTAGGAAACCTGCTTGATCGTAGAGCATCTTTTCAAAATGTGGAATAAGGTATTTGTCATCTGTACTGTAGCGATGAATACCACCCCGTACTTGATCGACAATTCCACCCATCATCATTCTCTCTAATGAGTCTATTATATGCTTCCCGCTTTCTTTATTAATCATGCCTTCAAGAAGTTGCTCAATGGCCCATTCATAAAAAGGAAAGTGTGGAAACTTAGGAGCACTACCAAACCCACCATTTTCTTTATCGGCAAATTGTGAAATAGCATCAAGAATGGCCATAGGAGCAGGGAAGTGATCAGGATACTCAACCTTATCATTATTAATCATGCCTGATTTAATTGTCTCAGTAACATTCTTTGCATTCTCTTCGACTTTTTCTTTTTCTTCAGTGAATGCTCTTTTTAGCTCATGGAGAAGTTCTAAAAAAGTTGCTCCTTCATTTGAAGTTTTATTCTTTGGATAAAATGTTCCAACAAAGAAAGGTTTTAGGTCATCTAATAAAAAAGCATTTAGTGGCCAGCCACCAGATTGGATAAATAATTGGCAAGCTTGTTGATAGTAGCTGTCTATATCAGGATATTCTTCTCTATCTACTTTTATAGAAACAAAATTCTCATTTAAATAGTCTGCTGTTTCTTGATCTTGAAAATTTTCTTGATTCATTACGTGGCACCAGTGGCATGAGCTATAACCTACTGATAAAAAGATAGGCTTATCCTCATCTTTTGCTTTTTGTATGGCCTCTGGACCCCAAGAATACCAATGAATTGGGTTATCTTTATGCTGTAGTAAATATGAACTTTTCTCATCTTTAAGTCGATTAAAGCTTGCTTCTGACATTATTATCCATCCTAGGTCTAAAATATTTTCTCCTATTCTAAGGAAGAATGTGCATCAAATAAAGCATAACTTATTGAAAACCTATTTTATAAAATAGGAAATTTTATACGCTATGCAAAAATGAGTTGCCAATCAGGTTTTATCGAGGATACAAGCCATGAGCATGAAAAAATTGACCCCAGTTAGCTTGCCAAATAACGGCACGCGTTCAGACTTCTTGAGAAACGCTTTCGTTCCGATTTGTGGATGGGGTGTGATTATTTCTCTCCTCCTTACTGGTTTTAATAACCTTTATTCCACTCGATACGGAACTCATATTTTATCTTTTCTAAAAAGTAATACTGAATCATTCTATGGTCCTGTTCCTCATCAGAGTCATTATAAAGCACCTGTTTATTATAGTTTCGATATGGATAGTGGGTTTAGAGATTTTCCTGTTAATAGATTAAATGAATTTGAGACAAATGAACTTCACAGAATCATTTTATCAGAAGTCCCTTATGGTATGAAAAAGAGGGCCAAGAATTATATTGCTACTCTCTTTAAGTTTTCACAGAAAATGAATGTTGATCCATTATGGGCCCTTAGTATTATGTGGACAGAGTCTCACTTCAGACCTAACGCTAAAAGTTATGTAAACGCTCAAGGTCTTATGCAAATAATGCCAGGTACGGTTCACTACTTAAGCCACAAGATGAAACGCCCTATAGGCCCGAAACTGGCCTATAAATTAGTCAAAGATCCCACATTCAATATGGAAGTAGGCGTCTACTATCTAAATTATTTATTAAATCAATTTGATGGCAATTATAAGCTCGCTACGATTTCATATAATATGGGTCCTGCAAGAATTAGAAAACGTCTTCGTTATGGACTTCCTGTTGGAGTTAAAAATCTCTACTGGGATAAAGTTCGAAGAAATCATAAAAAACTAACGAGTAGTTTAAGTGAAATTCTCGTTTCTACACCACATCCGTATCAACTTACTTATGTTTCTTCTCCAAAATACTGGTCTGTGACTCATCCTTCTCTTGTTATCATTAAATCATCTCAGGTGGAAACTATCCTAAAATTTTCCGATAGTTTCATTTGAATGATTTTCTATACTCGCATCATTAGCATTATTACTTTCTTTATTAATATTGCTAAACTTTAGAATATTTTCGCTATCACTATCACTATCACCAAGAGTAGAGTCTAGAGAGTCATCAGGAGGAGATCCATTGCCTGTTAAGAAGTCTTGATTCAAAAAGAATTCTTGATCTGATAAAGATTTTTTTCTGAAATCAATTTTTTGTTGTTCACTTTGATTGCTTATAACAGAAGTAAGTAAAGAATCACTCTTATCACCTTCCCATGAAGGCTCAAAGAGAAAGCTAACCCTAGTGGCTTCACGAACAGAGATCTTTTCAATGACAACTTTTTTAACATCATTTTGTTGCTTAAGGAAATTTGTTAAATCATTTAAGTGAATTTCCTGGTATGAATCACCTGTAAAAACTTTAGCAACCGTTGTTACTTCGTTTTCATTTTCCGTTTTAATGTCTGGGAGATTAACGTTTGTTTCGTAGAACTCACTTTTTAAATCAAAATTGTCTAAGTAAAAATCGGCACTAGATTCTCCTTGAGAATCTTTAACATCAGAGAAATCGATATCTACGATTTCGCTATTGCCAACTTTCTTTTTTAGTACATTAGACATTAAATTCCTGTGTTTAACCTATAAACCACATTAACTTTTCGGAATAAATGTTATTTTATTTAATGAAAACATTGTTTTATTAACAACTTACTTGACTCTTTTGCTTCATAAGGAGTTTAAGCCTTAAGTTTAAAGCCATTCTTATCTAAATGTTCAATAATTTTATTTTCTGATATTTTTAAAAACTCTCCAGATAGTGTCTGAGTGGGGTCTTGAAAGGTTGTTCTTAGAGTAAGATGTAAATTATCACCACTATCTTGACTATATTCATCAACAATAAGATGGGAAACAATTTCCTTCATTTTTATCTTAGATAAACACTCAAGGACATGACCTTTAGGAATATCACGACTGATTGTCACTGTATAATCAAATTGCGATGAAGGGAATTTAGCCAAGGGTGTATATTTTGTTTTGTCTTTCAGTACTCTATTTTCAAAAGAAGAAAGATCTATGATTGCAAAACTAAGTTGTCCTTTCATCTTAAAGTTTCTTAAGAGTAAAGGGTGAACAGTAAATAAAGCACCTTTCATCTTTCCCATTATTCTAATATTAAAATACTCAAAAGGATGTAGTCCAATCCAATTCTCATCCACTACTTCACTTTTAAACTTAGGATGTTTTTGTGTAATATCACCAGGGATATTAAGAGCTTTCATGAGAGTTTTTGTATCATTTACCAGATTCATAAACTGACTTTCATCTTTGTGATAGTAAGAAATAACAAGATGATTTTCCTCATTTGAAAAATCTTTTTCAGATTCAATATATGCTCTGCCTATTTCATAAAAACGAAAATCATTCTTATTTTTTGCGTTTAATGCACTTGCTTTAAGAAAAGATGGAATAAGGGATGGTCTCATTCGATCATGGTCTTTTGATAAACTATTTATTAATTTCAAGTTAGTGTTTAGTACTGGCCAACTACAATCATTTAATAGTTTCTCTCCTACCATCGCGTAAGTTTGAACTTCAAAAGAATGAGCAAAGTCAGTCATAAAATCTCTAATCTTGCGATGTAATTCTTTTGCGGGATTAAGTCTCACTGGTGCTATTGATAGTAATGGCATCTCTGATTCAATATTATCATAACCAATAATTCGCCCAACCTCTTCTAAAATATCTGCGTCACAATCAATATCTTTTGTGGCCCTATAGCTTGGAACTTCTACTGAGTAGAGATTATTATTTTTTTGTGTCAGTTTAAAATCTAAGTTTTTTAATATCTTAGAAATTTCATCATTAGAAATATCTTTACCTAAAATTTTACGTAATCTATCAAAGCATACATCAAGAACAAGTGGTTTAATGTCAGATAAGTCATGACCATCATAGCTAATCTTCCCTTCAACTTGAGCCTCTTTATTAAACTCAGTTACTAATTCTAATGTTCTTAACAAAGTTCTCTTGCATAACTGACTATCTAATGTTTTTTCATAGCGTTGAGAAGAATCAGTTCTGAGACCTAATCTTGTAGAAGTTTTACGAACTCTAGCTGCTTCCCAGTTTGCAACTTCAATAAAGATCTCCGTAGTTGTTTCATCTACTCCGCTATTAAGACCTCCCATAATTCCCGCAAGAACCAATGGCTTTTCCTCATCTCTAATAACAGTATCACCAGCAATTAGTTGGCGCTCAACTTCATCAAGAGTGTTAAAAATTTCTTCATTTTCAAGTTGATTAATAAAAACAGTATTTCCTTTGATTTTTTTTTTATCAAAGATATGTAGAGGAATACCTAACTCTAGCATGACATAATTTGAAATATCGACAATTGAATTTATCGGACGAAGTCCAACGGCAGTGAGTCTTCTTTTCATCCAATCTGGTGATTCAGTAACTTTAATATTTTTAACAGTAAGTCCATAATAAGCTAAGCAAGATGATTTAGGATCAACCTTAACAGCAACAGGAGATTCAGTGCTTGAGATTTTACTTAAAATAGATTTTTCCCAATCCTCGTTAAATTTATCATTGAGCTGACTATCAAAAATAGCACTAAACTCTCGAGCAAGACCGTAATGACCCCAAAGATCTGGTCGATGAGTTAAGGACTTATTATCAATATCTAGAAGAACATCTTTTCTTTGCTTCATGTAAGTAAGCATTGTTTCACCAAGAGGAGCATCACTAGGAAGTTCCAATATTCCTTCCGAAGATTCTGAAAGACCAAGTTCTTCTTCTGAGCAGAGCATTCCCTCAGAGAGAACTCCTCTAATTTTCTTAGGCTCTAATGTAAGACCATTTGGAAGAGTTACCCCAACTTTTGCATAAGGAGTTTTCATTCCTTCTACAACATTAGTGGCTCCGCAAACTACTTGAAGCCTATCCTTACCATCAGTAGTGAAAGTGACAAGGTTTAACTTATCAGCTTCAGGATGTTTTTCTTTAGAAATAACCTGAGCAACTTTTATTTTTTCCCAATGAGATCCTGATTCGAGAACTTCTTCAACTTCCGCAGTAGCAAGAGTAAAAAGCTCTCCTATCTTTTGAGCAGATATATCTTTAGGTGTTTTTGTAAAATCATTTATCCAATCTAGTGAAACTAACATATAGAAACTCTCTTAATATTTATTAAATTGTTCATTAAAACGAAGATCACCGGTGTTAAGGTGTCTAATATCATCTATGCCATATTTCATCATCACAAGACGATCAAGCCCAAGACCAAAAGCAAAGCCATTATATTTTTCTGGATCGATATTTCCAGCTTTTAAAACATTTGGATGTACCATCCCACAAGGAAGGAGCTCAACCCAACCTGTTTGCTTACAAACAGAGCATCCTTTTCCATTACAAATAAGGCAACTTATATCTAACTCAAACCCAGGCTCAACAAATGGAAAAAAACCTGGTCTCAATCTAACTGTTACATCTTTTTTGAAAATTTCTTTCAGAAGTGTTTTCATAAAATAAATGAGATTACCAATTGAGATATCTTCACCAACCATCATTCCTTCAAGTTGATTAAAAACCATCTCATGGCTTGCATCAGTTCTCTCACATCGAAAAACAGTACCAGGAGCGATAAAGCGAAATGGAGGCTTACGCTCTAACATCCCTCTAACCTGAATGGTGCTGGTGTGTGTTCTAAGGAGATGTTTATTTTCTTCTTCTGAATTTGGATGAGTAAACCAAAAAGTATCTTGCATATCCCTAGCAGGATGATCTGCCGGTATATTAAGGGCCTCAAAATTATAAAACTCTGTTTCAATATGAGGTCCATCAAGAACTTCAAAACCCATGGAAAGAAAAACGTCTTCTATTTCTTGTTGTATTAAAGTCCTTGGGTGAAATCCCCCATGCTTAATATTATCTACGTATTGATCTTCAAAAACAGAAATATCTATTTTGTTACTTTCAAGCTTTTTGTTAATTTTTTCGATTTCTATAGAAGTTAGTTTTTCATTAATATTTTTTAAAATATTATCTTTAATCTCATTGGCCTTAGGTCCAATTGCTTTTCTTTCTTCAACAGTTGCATCTTTTAATGACTTTAAAACCTCACTAACCTTTCCTTTCTTGCCTAGAAAGTCAGATTTAAGATTTAAAATGTCGGCCTGTTCATTAACATTCTTTAGTGAATCTACAAATTCACTATAAAGCTCTTCTAATTTAGAAATCATACGATCCTCATCTTATATCGCGTCATTTTGAGCGCTCATTCTTTCATTTTTACATAAGGAAATCAAGAAATTATAACACTTTAGAGTAGTGCCTTTAGGTAATTACGAGCAAGATCAAAGAACTGAATAACATCTCTATGCATGTAGTCAGGATAAGTCCATGTGAGGGTTTGATAGCTATTATTAATGGTCTGATAAGTTAACTCACCGTAAACACCGTCTTTAATGTAAATACGATGTGAGAAACTTTTACCTGTGGAAAGGACCATATTTTCGAGACTAATGACTCCAAAGTCCAAATTGATCATTCTCTTGCCTTCAATAGAAAATTTATTTTCAAAAAGATCTGACTGTAATTTTAAATCTACTAACTGATCTCTATCAACGAGGTTTTCAAAAACTACAAAATCTCTTTGTAAATGATCTATTGCTCCCATTTCTTTTGAGTAATATGTCTTCATGGTTGCAATTGAAGTTGGAACATCGTTGAACTGTGAGAACACCTTAAGCGGTAATTGAAGACTTTCTAATATCTGGTCCTGATCATAGAGATCACGACGATATAATAGCCCTAAGCATATAAGGACTTTGGGAGAAGTTGTCAGTGTAGACATTATTGATACGTTTCTCTTAGTTTTCTATAAAACGTGAGAAGTTCTACAATATTAACTGTAGCCGTTCCTTTTTTAGCAATCACGACACCTGCTCCACAATTACTAATCCATGCAGCTTCTTCTAGCGTGGCTCCAGCGATTAAAGAAGCGGTTAACAAAGTTATTGTCGTATCACCTGCACCAGACACATCAAAAACTTCTGGAGCTACAGTTGGAATAATCTTTACTTCTTTTTGACTGCTATCAAGAGTATCGAAGAGGGCCATGCCTTGTGGACCAAGTGTAATAACAACCTTCTCTAGTTTAAGCTTGTCACAAAGCACTTCTGCCATTTCACCAACTGATTGTTTCTCATGAGTATAACCAAGAGAATCAACCATTGTTCTGGCTTCAATTAGGTTTGGTTTCAAAAGGTTTGCACCTTTATAAAATTCTGGTGGAGCATTTCGTCCAGGGTCAACTGTTACAAGTAATTTCTTATCTTTACCTTCATCAATAATTCTTTTGATGAGATCTTTAGTTAAAGTTCCTTTTGAATAATCTTCGATAACAATTGCACTATGATCACCTGTAAAGTCTTTTAATCTCTCAATAACTTTTTGTTCAGTTTCTTTGGAGAGCATCTCTGATCTTTCATAATCTATTCTACAAATTTGTTGTGTCGCAGTGGTTATTCTTTCTTTATAAGTGGTCACACGACTTGGGTCACGAATAATCCCCCATGTTTTAAGACCAGTATCTTCTAGTAAGCTTTCAAATGAATTTGCTCGATCTTCATTTCCAATAACACCACAAATTGTCGAGCTCATACCTAAGGTCTGAAAATTGTGGCTAATATTAGCTGCGAGTCCTAACTTCAGCCACTCTTGCTGAACTTCTAATACGGGAACTGGAGCTTCTGGGGAAATTCTATTAACAGATCCATGAGTGTATTTATCAATTCCAACATCACCCACAACAATAAATGGATTTATATCGGAAAACTTATTAATAATTTCTTCGAAACGCTTTGATGTAATTAACGACATATTACCTTCTCTAGTATTGGTCTAAGTAATTTTGACAAGATTTTACAATATCTTCAACTTCTATTTTTGCCATACATTCATAGTAAGGACATTCTTGTCCGGCACAATGAAAATTTTCTCCACAAACAACATCTGGGATATGAAGTTTAAGTTTTTCTGACTTTGTGTATGGTCCCCATCTTAGAGCTGATTGAACCTTGATAGGAGAATAAATGGCCATCTGATTTATACCTAATATATTGGCCAAATGAGTTGTTCCAGTACTGGGTCCAATAAAAAGCTCCACATTACTAAGAACATGGACATAGTTTCTTAGACCTTCCATACTGCCATCAAAGAAATAGACAGACTGACTGAGATCCCTTGTCTTATTCATCTCCAAAAAATCTTTCATTCCTACTAAGTAGGATTCATCACTAGGAGTATAAGAAACAACGTAGTTAAACTTTCCAGGGTATAGAGCATTAAGTCTCACGATCAGACGACCATAGTTGCGTGAATTCCAATTAAGAGTATGCCCAGTCATTCCGGGGTGAAGCATGATAACAGGTTTATTTAAAGTTAATCCATTAGCAGTAAGCTGGGAATAGAAATTACTTAATGAGGCTTCTTTATCTTTTTCATTAAGAAAAAGCTTTGGGGCCAATGAATCTCTTTCATCCATGTGGTAATTATGTCCAAATGGTTTTAGCAAGTTAAAGTTATAATCACTTTCGTGCATTGAGACGATACTTCGTGATTGGCGAATCCCTTTATTAAGAAAGAGAAATGTTTGCCACTTACTTACAAGGCCACCTCTTAATTTAATTCTCTTCCAGAAACTACAGAACGCAGGGACATGTGAGCCTCCAACATATAAGAAAATATCTGGTCTGAACTCTTTAAGTATACTAAAGCAAACTTTTAGTTTTTTTATAAAATTATCATTTGGGTTTAGAACCCAAAAGCGATCAATTCCCTTAACCATTCCGATAATATCACTGCTTCGAGAGCTCACAATCATACCAACTTGAGCGTCAGGAATATCTTTTTTGATTTTATTGGCCATAGGAGTTGTTAAGAGAGTGTCACCTATAGCATCAGTTCTGCTGATTAGATATTTCATAGTGGAATTCCAGCAGCCTTTGCTTTTTCATGAGATGTTTTTATTAAAAACGTCAGAACTTCTTCTTCATTCATATCACTTGTATCCAATAAAATGGCATCCTCAGCTTGTTTAAGAGGAGCAACTTCTCTTTCCATATCCATCTTATCTCTGGCCTCAACATCCTCTTTAATTTTGGCCAAATTGTAATTTTCATTGGGATTCTTTTCGGCCAATTGCTCTAATCTTCTTTGGGCACGAACTTGAGATGAAGCGGTCACAAAAATTTTACAAAATGAGTTAGGAAAAACAACAGTTCCTATGTCCCTACCTTCCATTACACAAACGCGACTTTGTGCTAATTCTCTTTGAAATTGTAATAGAAAATTACGAACTGGAATTTTTTGAGAGTAAATACTGGCAAGCTCTGAGACATGATGCTCACGGATGGCCAGAGTAAAGTCTTCACCATCAACACTAATGAGAGTTTTTGGGTTAGGCATATATTCAATATTTATTTTCTTTAATGCGGATTCAATTTGATCATCTGAAGAGTTCTTTAGAGAAAGTCTATCCAAGACAATGCTCAAAGTTCGAAACATTGAACCAGTATCAATAAAAACTATATTAAGTTGCTTAGCCAATTTTTTGGCCATGGTCGATTTACCTGAGCCTGATGGCCCATCAATTGCTATTACTTTTTCTATGTTCATCTCTTACGTAGTTGATGTTTTAATTGTTATGAGAAAAAGAATAACATTAATGACGGAATGCTAAAAGACGCCTTGTGCGGAATTTGGAGTAAAACTACGCACTGCTAAATCATAAGATTTAATGATAACAAGAGAAGGATGAGTCACAGACCAGTATTTTGGAGAAGAAACATAAGTAAGTTGATACGGATGTGGTGTAGAAACGAGAATTTCACTTAAACTACTCGTTAGTTTTTTATGATTTCTTCGAACTTTATCCCAGTAGAGATTTTTAACTCCAACAGGAAGTCCATAACGAAGACGTTTTCTAATTCTTGCAGGACCCATATTATATGAAATCGTAGCGAGCTTATAATTGCCATCAAATTGATTTAATAAATAATTTAGATAGTAGACGCCTACTTCCATATTGAATGTGGGATCTTTGACTAATTTATAGGCCAGTTTCGGGCCTATAGGGCGTTTCATCTTGTGGCTTAAGTAGTGAACCGTACCTGGCATTATTTGCATAAGACCTTGAGCGTTTACATAACTTTTAGCGTTAGGTCTGAAGTGAGACTCTGTCCACATAATACTAAGGGCCCATAATGGATCAACATTCATTTTCTGTGAAAACTTAAAGAGAGTAGCAATATAATTCTTGGCCCTCTTTTTCATACCATAAGGGACTTCTGATAAAATGATTCTGTGAAGTTCATTTGTCTCAAATTCATTTAATCTATTAACAGGAAAATCTCTAAACCCACTATCCATATCGAAACTATAATAAACAGGTGCTTTATAATGACTCTGATGAGGAACAGGACCATAGAATGATTCAGTATTACTTTTTAGAAAAGATAAAATATGAGTTCCGTATCGAGTGGAATAAAGGTTATTAAAACCAGTAAGGAGGAGAGAAATAATCACACCCCATCCACAAATCGGAACGAAAGCGTTTCTCAAGAAGTCTGAACGCGTGCCGTTATTTGGCAAGCTAACTGGGGTCAATTTTTTCATGCTCATGGCTTGTATCCTCGATAAAACCTGATTGGCAACTCATTTTTGCATAGCGTATAAAATTTCCTATTTTATAAAATAGGTTTTCAATAAGTTATGCTTTATTTGATGCACATTCTTCCTTAGAATAGGAGAAAATATTTTAGACCTAGGATGGATAATAATGTCAGAAGCAAGCTTTAATCGACTTAAAGATGAGAAAAGTTCATATTTACTACAGCATAAAGATAACCCAATTCATTGGTATTCTTGGGGTCCAGAGGCCATACAAAAAGCAAAAGATGAGGATAAGCCTATCTTTTTATCAGTAGGTTATAGCTCATGCCACTGGTGCCACGTAATGAATCAAGAAAATTTTCAAGATCAAGAAACAGCAGACTATTTAAATGAGAATTTTGTTTCTATAAAAGTAGATAGAGAAGAATATCCTGATATAGACAGCTACTATCAACAAGCTTGCCAATTATTTATCCAATCTGGTGGCTGGCCACTAAATGCTTTTTTATTAGATGACCTAAAACCTTTCTTTGTTGGAACATTTTATCCAAAGAATAAAACTTCAAATGAAGGAGCAACTTTTTTAGAACTTCTCCATGAGCTAAAAAGAGCATTCACTGAAGAAAAAGAAAAAGTCGAAGAGAATGCAAAGAATGTTACTGAGACAATTAAATCAGGCATGATTAATAATGATAAGGTTGAGTATCCTGATCACTTCCCTGCTCCTATGGCCATTCTTGATGCTATTTCACAATTTGCCGATAAAGAAAATGGTGGGTTTGGTAGTGCTCCTAAGTTTCCACACTTTCCTTTTTATGAATGGGCCATTGAGCAACTTCTTGAAGGCATGATTAATAAAGAAAGCGGGAAGCATATAATAGACTCATTAGAGAGAATGATGATGGGTGGAATTGTCGATCAAGTACGGGGTGGTATTCATCGCTACAGTACAGATGACAAATACCTTATTCCACATTTTGAAAAGATGCTCTACGATCAAGCAGGTTTCCTAAGTGTTCTTAGTAAATTTAGTCTGCTTTACCCAAGCCCTTTAGTGTTTGATACTTTATTAAAAACTCTCGAATACTTAGAGACTGAGATGCTTGGTGAAAATAAACATTTCTTTAGTGCTCAAGATGCAGACTCTGAAGGTATGGAAGGATTATATTTCACTTTCACTTATGAAGAATTCGAAGATATTCTCAATCAAGTAGACGAAAATGATAGTTGGAGTGAGGAACAAAGAAATCAAGTTAAAAGTTGGTTTCAAGTTTCAAAAGAAGGGAACTTTCAAAATAAACTTAATGTTATCAGTTTAAATTTTGATAAAAAAGAAGAGTTCTATAACCAAGACGCTTGGGATATTGTTAGAGGTATCTTCAAAGAGTCACTAATTCAAAGAAAAATGAGAATACCACCTGCAACAGATTGTAAGGGTGTTGCCAGCTGGAACTTTCAAACGATCTCAGGGTTAGTTGATGTTATTCAGTACTGCCAAGTTGATCCTATTAAGCAAAGAGCAACTGCACTTTTTAACGTGGCCATTGAAGGAATTTATAATAACTTTCTTAACGCAAAAGATAATGAGAAAATGACCATCCGTCACTGTAATACAAAAGAACAAAGTCTTCCTTATCTTGAAGACTATGTTTCATTTGCAAATGCACAGCTAAGAATTTACGAAATAACGGGTAATGATACTTTTAAAGAAAATTTAAGAGAGACACTCGATTTTATTAAAAATGAATTTATTAGCGAAGACAAAGTTTTAACAAGGGCCATTAGTGCTAATGATCACGAGTTATACCCTAATCAGGCCTTAAGCTATTTTGATAGTTCATTTCGATCACAATCATCGCAACTCATTTCTGTACTAAGAAGATCAAGACTTCTTTTAGATGATCCAGATCTTTTAGATGGACTTGAAACTATTGTCGAAGAACTAAAGAATATGACGTTAAAAAATCCGATCAGTGCAGGAGAAGGCTTAAGAGCAAGTACATATCCAGATCATGCCTACCGTATTGTAAAAGTTCCGAAGAGCTGGCTTGATCAAGCACAGTTTGTTGGATTTATTGCCTATTTTCTTCCACGTTTTTCTCTCAGCTATCATAATGATGATTCTGATAGATGGGAAATTTGCAACAGTAGAGAATGTGAACTGACAGGGGAAGGGACTGGTAACTTTATTGATACACTAAGACCAAAAAATCCTAAAACAAATGAAGAAAGTGAAACTAATGAAGTAAATAAAGAAGAGTCTTAGATGCTAAGCTCTCTTACCGTTTTAGATTTTTCACATCGCCTACCTGGACCCTATGCAACTTATTTACTTGCAGGCCTTGGAGCAAAGGTTATTAAGGTTGAGGATGTAAAATTTCAAGACCCATTCTTATCTGGTGCCTTTAAAGAGATGGATGAGAGCTTTATTACTTGGTATCACCAGCTCAATGATAATAAAGGAATCAAACGTTTTGATTTTAATTCTTCAAAGATAAAGGAACAACTTAATGCTCTAATTCAAAGAGCAGATGTTATCATGATGGGCCTACCAGAGAAACTTGCTGACAAAGTTGGTGTTTCTGAAGAGCTCTTAAATAAAAGGCCTATTGTTTATTGTCGTCCCCTATCTTCAAAGAAGAATAATAAACCGGCTCACGACTTAAACTCTTTAGCGGAGACTGGTCTTTTAGAAATGCATGTCCATCAACACAATGAATCAGATACCATCGAACCACCTATGCTCCCTTTTTCTGGTATTAGTTTTGGTTCACAGATGGCACTTCAGATTCTTTCTGCTCATATAAATGTTCTTAAAACAAATAAGTTCTATCCTATTGATGTTTATTTAGATGAAAGTACAAAAACAACACTTGGACCTTTCTATGCACAAGAGTTGAAAGAAAAAAATATCAATCGCTTTCTTCATAATGGAAAATTTCCTTGTTACTGTATTTATAAGTCAAAAGATAATAAGTATGTGGCATTAGCAGCAGTTGAAGAAAAATTTTGGATAAATTTCTGTGAGCTCTTTAATATTGATATGCCAGCTGAAAAAAGGTTTCAATATAGTGATCGTACAATTTTCAACCAACTCTCCACATTATTTAAAGAATTAGATTCAAAAGACATTTTAGAACATTCCCAAAAGAAAGATTGCTGTCTCTCTATTTTTTAACGTTATAAGTTTAAAAGCTTACGATAGAGATCATTAAGGTCACGACCTAGACGCTCTCTTGAAAAGTTTTGTTGAATATGATTCTGTCCCTTTTTAATGAGATCACCATAAGATTTCTCAAAACGTCCTTTAGAAAAGTCATTCACTATATTATCTAAAATAGGAAAGAGCAGATCGTCTGCATTCTTATCGGTGGTATCAAAACCAAAACCAGTCTGACCATGAATAATCATCTCAGGTGTTCCCCCTACGCTACTTCCAACACAAAGAGCTCCAGAAAGCATGGCCTCTCCTACTACTAACCCAAATGGTTCTGGGATATTTGAAGTATGTAGGAAAACATGATGAGCACCCATGAAGTTTTGCGGATTATTTTGTTGACCCCAAAAAGTAAAATTCTCCTCTAAATTATTTTCACTGAGCAGTGCTTTCACTTTATCAAAGTAAGGAATATCTTCACTACGCCCTACATCTCCAACCACACTAACTTTTATGAGTTCTTTCATGGGGTGATTGGAAATAATTCTCTTAATGGCCATTATCGCAGTTTCATAGCCTTTCCATGGACAAATTCTTCCAAGTAATAAAATTCTTAACTTTTCGCTACCTAATTTATTTTGAATTTCTACAACTTTGTTGGGTTCAGGGAGATCTTCATTTATAGAGTAAGGAACAATTTTTTCAAATTGTGGGATAAAGTATTGAAAGAGTTTATTTTCATGATCATTTTTTAAATATTGAGTATTGAACAGTAGTGCATCAGACTTAAAAAATGGAGCGATATAATCAAAGACATTTCCTAGTGGTCCATGCTGAAACCATACTGTTTTAACAGGATGAAAATAAAAGGCCAATGATGAAATGATATGGGTATATGGCATTGTCGAGTGAACAATTGAAAAGTTTTCTTCAATGACCATTTTATTTATTTCTTTAAGTGATCGAAAAAGTTGCAGCGGTTTTGAAAACTTAAACTGATTTTCTAAAACACGACATTTTATTCCGTATTCTTTGGCCTTGGTAACTGCTACCCCATCACTGAAGAAGAGTATTTCACTTTCTAAATCCTGACTCAAGTGAATGAGGTTGGCCTCTAGAACAAATCTCTCTGCTCCACCGAGGTATCCATTGGGGCATAAATAGAGAATTTTAGGCTTCATAAACTACCTTCTGGTGCCACTATATAAGGGTCAAAATGCACTAGTGCTAAATATATTTAATATTTTAACGTGTTTTTGATAGTTTACAATAGTTCAATTTTGGCATGAGCATTGAATATATAAACCCCATAACAGCTTGAAAATGGAATTTTAAGCATGGATCGCCAGGATGGTAAAATTGATCGAATTTTTTAGGAAGAAATTCGAGAAGGTAAAGAGAGGCGCTCATGAAGAAATTATTAACAGTATTATTAATGACATTAATAATGACACCTTACGCTCAAGGATTTGATCTTTACAAGAATATTGAGAAGCTAGAAAAAGTTGAAGTTAAAAAAGTTAAAGCAAACACTCGAGCAGTAGGATTTGAAACATTTAGAGGTGAAGTGATGAGCCTTAGAGATGTAAAGAAGAAATGGTTTAAGAAGAAAACTTTGAAAGAAGTTCTTTCAAGAGAAGAGATTGAGTTAGTAAATGGTCAAATCTTATATCCTGAAGAAGTGGAATTTGGTTTGGTTATCAATACAAGATTAGGTGATAAAAATCGCGCTCCTCATGGAGACGATGAACGAGCTCCGCACACCCCAAATTAAGAATGGATTAGCCACCAAACTTAAAGTCGGAACTTAAAAATAGACGCCTCATAAACGCAACTTCAAAGTCCTCATTATTGAGGACTTTGTTGTTTTTACTCTTTGGCAATATGCTGATGAACAACTCTCTGCGGGAAAGGAATTTCTACACCCTTTTGAGCAAATGATTCAAAGATATTAAACCTTAAGTCAGACATTATTTTTTCATTTCTCCACTGATCTTTTACCCAAACTCTTAAAATAAAATTAAGAGAAGAATCTCCAAAACCATGGAAAATAACATCTGCTTTAGGAAACTTTATTACATCACTACTATTATTTGCCATATCTAATAGAATTTCTTCGATTTGCCTCGGGTTTGAGTTGTAACTAACACCTACTTCTATAGAGAGTCGAACGTTCTCACCACTAAAACTACCGTTGATTACCTGCTCAGAAATAAACTGAGAGTTTGGAACAATAATAGCGATATCTTCTCTGGTGTGAATAATGGTACTACGAGCACGGATATCAATAACTTTTCCTTCCACTCCCTTCACCTCTACTAAGTCACCTACTCTAATAGGTCTTTCCAATAAGATAATAAGACCACTTATAAAGTTGGAGGTAATATTTTGAAGGCCAAAACCAATACCAACCATGAAAACAGCACCAACTGCTGCCAGTGAACTCATACTAATACCGACAGTATCTAATGTGATGAGAGCACCAATAATTAGAATTAGATAACGGGTAATACGTTCAATACTTCCCTTTACTCCACGCTCTAAAGGCTTATCATTCAAAACTTTCTGAACGAAACGCTCTCCCATTTTACTTAAAATAACAGCGCCGTAAAAAATGAGACCTGCAGTAAAGATACTCAAGACAGAAATTTTACTTCCACTTATTTCAAACAGAGGAAGCGAAAGATAATACCAAGCCTTTTTCAAGTAGGGCCAAAATTCATTTATGTTCATGTTAAAACCTTTTTAATTAATATATAGTGCAATACATCTGGATCTGAGGAAAGTGGATCTCTATCTTCACCAGAGTCATCTACGATCATTTTTAAATTCCATGCCATTGTAAAGTATCCAATATAGCAATCATACTCTTTAGTGACTTCAATAAAGAGATTTTCCCACTCTAAAGATGAGTGAACAATTTTACTTGTGGTGTTTTTAAAATGAGAGTTTGCCACAGGAAGCTCACCGATTAACATTCCACCTTCTTTCAGCTGACATAGAGACTTTTTCAGAACGACCTTAACATCACCTATAGATGACAAATTATGGAGTAAGTGAGAGTCAATAATGAGATCAAACTTATCTTGAAAATAATTATCTATATAAAGAGCATTACCGTGGATGATTGAGTCACAGTTAGCCAGCTCTACAGCTTTGGAGCTAAGCTCTAACCCATGGTATTCAACCCAATCTAATGTCTTAAAATCGGTTTTAGGACCGCAACCGAGTTCTAGAATTTTTGCCATATTAGTGGCAGAAAATCGCGACCTAAAATTCTCCCAAACAGGTAAGTTGTTTAAATATCGAAAGTCATAAGCGGAAAATCTCCCCTCTAACTCATTGATAATATACTCATATTGAGCATCCAAGCTCTCTTTCTTCGTCATTCCATCCACCATAGAAGCTATTGTAAAAGAAAGAGACGGCACATGTAAAAATTACCGCAGCACGTTATTTCTGACTAAAAAAGTGGCATAACTATTGATAAG
>JAONMX010000023.1 GCA_028378565.1 Bacteriovoracaceae bacterium | reverse complement strand
GTAACTGGAACAATGGAACGAACGCCGGTGCGTTCACGCTCAATCTGAACAATGCTCCGTCGAACACGAACATTGGGTTTCGCTGCGGTTTTCTAGCGTCGGCAGACTTGGGAGAAAATAAGTGTAGGAAGTTTACGAGTACGCTTGTAAACCACTTTTCTCAGATTTTTGAGACCCCAAGGCACTTCGGTTTTATTCCTGGGCCAACCACTGGGGATTCTTCCCAGTGGAGTCCGAAATTATTTGCCGAATTTAGTATTTTAAATTTTGGTGTAAAATGTAAGTGTATGTTTTTTATAAGAATGCGAAATGTTTTTATGGCCTTATCAATCTTTTGTTATGATGCAAGAGGAATGAGTTCTTATACAGTAAAAAATGGTGACACCTTTTCTGAGATTCTTGAAAAATATACAGCTCCTCCACCCTCTCTTTATGGAAAAAATGGGAGAATTGCACGGATACTGGCCCTTAATCCTAACATTAAAAATCCAAATTTTATAATGGTTGGTGAAACGGTTATTTTGGAAAAATTTAGCAAGAATCGTGGCCATGAAAATCGGTTTGACCGTCCTTCAAAAATATCAAAACGAGTGCTCGATGAAACAAGAATTAAAGAGAGTCAATTAAAAGGAGAGAGGGGACAGGTCCACCCGATCCTAGATAAAGATGATACGGGCATCTTTGATTTAGGTATTGGTCTTGGAGGAAAATATTATTCCCATAGTCAATCGGGAGCCTTGGGAAGCGCAAATGTCGGTGTGCTATTTCTGAATAACTTTTCTCTGTTTACAAGTTATGAAAAGAAAAACTTCAAACTGGAAATGGAAGCGTACAGTTACAAGTTTAAATATGACGTAAGTGGTAGTAGCACTGAAAGGCAACTCTATGGCTATAGTTTGAAGTCGTATTATAAAAACTTATTTTTTGGCGTAGCCTTTGAGCAGCAGCCGCTCTTTAAAAATAACGGTGGTGATGTTGAATTGGTTGCTGAGTCTGGAGTTCTGCCAAGTTTAGGTTATAAGTGGAATATTATACTTAGTACAAAGATTGAAACCCGCCTTCTCGTTCAAACCTCGGTGAGCTATTTGTTGGACAGCTCGGCATCCGACCCTGACGTTAAAATTTCCGAGCATAAAGGATTTGGGGCCGATGTTAAAACTCGACTAACGAGACGTTTAAACAAGAGTAAGTGCTTTCCCATTTATTACTATTGGTCAAATGATCTTGGATACCGCGACTATGAGAGGTTTGTAGAATGGGGAACTTCTAATGGAACCGTCCGGTCGGAGCATTTACATTTCAATTCGACTATTGGGCTTAAAATTGAATTCTAGACCATCCTGAGGCAAAAAAAGGCGAATTGGGAAAACTGGGCGCAACTCTGCGGCCACTTGGGCCAATGGTGTCTCACGATGAGACAAAAGAGGGAGGAGCACGGCCAGATGGTTGACACCAAAACCGACACCAAATGACATTTTGAGACTAGTGAAACAGAAAAATGGTCGGAGAGACAGGATTTGTTCCTCCCGCTCGTTGCCTCCAGCAACTCACCCCGGAGACGGGGCCACTCGCCTTTCGCTCACTTCCTGTTCGCTATTCCCTAGCGGGCGGCTCGTTCTTTTCAAATCCTGTTCCATAATCATTTTCTCACTTTAAATCACTTATCTCACAAGGAAGAATGAGAAAAGCGCAGGGAGCTTACATATAAGTAAGTGACCAAGTATTTTCGAAATTATGACGTAGTGAGATTAGGGATTTATGTGAGAAAATGGTCGGAGAGACAGGATTTGAACCTGCGACCCCTTGCTCCCAAAGCAAGTGCGCTACCAAGCTGCGCTACTCTCCGATTTTTAAAATTGTGAAGATAAGATATAAAAAATATTAGCCGTTTTGGCAATTTTTATTTGCTGGCAAAGAAGTCTTTCGCATAGCGACAGGCCACTGCTCGATGAGAGTGAATATTCTTCCAATCCGGCAATTGGGCCATAGTTAAGCTCCCTTCACCGTCAGCTGGGATAAAGACTGGATCGTAACCAAAGCCTTTATCGCCCTGATAAAGAGGCCCTATTGAACCTTCAACACGTCCTTCAAAGAAGTAAACTTCCTTTTCATTTAGATAAAAACAAAGAACGCAAACAAAGTAAGCTGCTCTGTTTTCCTCTTCTTTCATTCTGTCTAATAAAAGAAAGGCACGATCCTTATCGGTCAAGCCGTCCCCTCCAAACCTTGCTGAATGGATGCCGAGCTCATCTGGAAGAGCAGCGACGACAAGGCCTGAATCATCAGCTAAAACAGGTACTCCTAATTTCTTATAGTATGCTTCGGCCTTCAAAAGAGCATTATCTCTAAAAGTTTTACCGTCTTCTATAACGTCTAGCTTATTAGGAGCAGCTTCAATATTTAAAATTTCTTTTGGAAAAAGCTCACCAAACTCTTGTGCTTTATGTGCATTTCCTGATGCTAATACAAAGTTTTTAGTCATTTAGAATTTGATCCTGTTGTGCAAAAACATGCTCTAGAGAAGACTCGGCAACATCAACAAGCGCGTTCAGCTGATCACGAGTGAATGGTGTTCCTTCGGCAGTACCTTGTAATTCTACAAAATGACCTTTTCTAGTCATGACAATATTCATGTCAGTGTCACAACTACTATCTTCTTCGTAATTTAAGTCAGCAATAACCATTCCCTCTTTATCAACACCAACACTAATAGCACCAAGTTGTTCTGTAATAGGATTTGTTTTTAACTTTCCTTCTTTCATAAGTTTTTTAATTGCTAATGAAAGGGCGACATAGGCACCTGAAATAGAAGTTGTTCTGGTTCCTCCATCTGCAACAAGGACATCACAGTCAACGATGATAGAACGTTCACCTAATTCATTTAAGTTAATGATTGATCTCAAACTACGTCCAATTAAACGCTGAATTTCTTGAGTTCTACCAGAAACTTTACTTCTTTCTCTACGAGATCTTGTATGTGTTGAACTTGGTAACATAGAGTATTCTCCCGTTACCCAGCCTGAACCTTTTCCTTTCATCCAACCGGGGACACTTTCTTCGATTGAAGCAGTAATATGAACTTTAGTATTTCCAAATTCAGCAATTACACTTCCAGCGGCATATGGGTTTGTGTTTGGCGTGATTTTGATATTACGTGGCTCTGATCTTTTAATAAGTGACATTTTTTCTCCCTGCATGATTTTTTTTATGTTATGAAACTACCATGAAACATGTTCATTTTGAAAGCTGTGCTTCAACCCAAACTCATCTTAAATCAGAACTTGGAAACCCAAGCTACCAAGATGAAAATATTGTTGTGAGTACGTCAAATCAAACAGATGGAATAGGTAGGGCCGGGAATGAGTGGCTGAATTCCAAGCGCTCACTAGCATTCTCTTTTACATTGTCCCCAAATGAGGAAATGACACTAACCTCAATTGAAATAGGCATTTTGGTTTGCGAGTTCTTTAAGCAAAATTTTCATAAAAATATCACTCTAAAGTGGCCAAATGATTTGATGATTACACCAAATGAAAAATGTGGTGGAATTATATGTCACCTAATTAACCCCAAAAAACTAGTTATCGGAATTGGAATTAATCTTCTGGGACAAATGATTCTAGATAAAAACTATGTAGCTTCTTCCATATTTACAAAGGAAGATAATCTTTTAAATTTTGAAAAAGAACTTCCTCCTAAGATTTATCAATATATTTTGAATAATAGACTAGGCCCAAGTGAAATTATAAAAAGTTGGGAAAAGCTCTGCTGTCATCAATCATCTTCAGTAAATATTATTGATAGAACAAGCAATATCAACGGAACCTTCCATGGTATCGATGAGAAAGGGTGTGCTCTCATTGAAGATGATGGAAAAATAAAAAAAATAATTTCAGGTAGTTTATTTATTGATTAGAATTTCTTGCCTGAGTACTTAAGTTTTCAATTTCTTTTTTAATTAAGTTCTCTGCTAAATCTGGAATAACTTCCCAAGCAACGTGTTCAGCTTTATTAGATAGCTTTTTTTCAATTGCTTCTTCAACCAGTTTCTCAATCATTGGTTTTATTTTACTTAAAACTGATTCCTCAATAAGGGCCAAATCAAATGATTCTAGCTTAACATCTTCACCAGTTTGTTCTTCTAAGACAAAGCTTTCCTCTGGCTCTACATCTGAAAGCTCACTGAGATCTAAACTAGGTGAATGCTCATCACCATGATGACTAGCTTCATCAGACTCTGTAGCGTTAGAGTTTTCGTTGGCATTAAATTCATTGGCCGTATCTTCATCAACGGCCCAAAAGTCATCACTACTTTCTTCTTGAACAACTTCTTCTGTTAAACTCGCTGGTGTCGTTTGAATATTTTCATAAGTATTCCCACTCATGTTTAGATCTGGAAAGTCTAAATCATCGTCACTTGGAAGTGCTTCAACTTCAGCTGTCTCTTCTGACTCTTGATGGTCATCCTTATTTGTACCAGAAGCTTCTATCACTGGAGGTAATTCTGTTTCGTTCTCTTTTGAGGACTTGCCTATAACGCCAGGTATTTCAATTCCCCAGCCTTCAACTTCTTCTTCAAGAGGGTTTCTCTCACTATCAATTGAGTCGCCTAAACTTATTTCTTCTAAGTTAGACTTGTCCTCAATCTCTGGTGAATCTAAAACCCATTCACTTGTGGAATCTTCATCATGATGATTTGTATCAAGATTTAGCTCGCTAGCTTCTTCATTAAGAACTCTCTCAACTTTTTCAATAAACTTAGAGGATTCAAATGGTTTAATTACTTTGTCACTAATTCCACATTCGTTTAGCTCATGGTCTTCTACGGAGTCGAAGGTACCAAGCATAACGATAACTTTGGTTTGATTATTTTTTGCACGGATCATCTTGGCCAAGTCATATCCAGACTTAGTTTCACTTAATTTGAAATCAAGTAATACAAGATCATAATTTTCAGATTCAATCTCAGTGCTCAACTCTTCTTCAGAGTGAGCTGAGGATAGCTCATAGTCGCCACTTGCTAAAGTGATCCCCACAACCTTTTGAATTGTTAAACTATCATCTGCAATAAGAATGTTTTTTGCCATACATAACCTCTTGATTATTTTCTAACAAAGATAACAAGTCGGCAACACTTTGAGTTAATAATTTAACATTGAAAAAATAGATGATTGAAAAGGTTAAGTATTAATAACTTAATATTATACAGCTTTGGTTATCCAAATTACCTCTTGAGTTATTTAAGCTGAAAATCTCATCAGCATACTCTTTTAAAGAGATTTTTTTCTCTTTCATAATATGATCAAGCTCATTTGTACTAATTCTTCCATAAGCACCATCTGAGAGGACAATTAACTGATCCCCATCTCGAACCTTTACTTCTGTCAGCTCATAATACAAGTCTTGGTACAAACCAAAAGCACAAGTTGGAAATGTTTGAAAACTTCTATCGAAATGATCAAGACCTAAATATTCAAAGTTCTTAGGGTTTACAAGTCTTTTGCTTTTCCCTTTAGAATACAAGTAAACCGAACAATTTCCAGTTGAGAATATATTTAAAATATTTTCTGACTGTGAAACAATGGCACCACTCGCGCCACCACGATTATTCATTTCTTTTTCAATATTTTCTTTCATTAAAACTTCATGTGCATATTTAGCACAATTGATGAGTGCATTCCCCTCGAGTAAAAACTGAGGACTATAGAAAAAAGGTAATGTAGCTTCTGGATCTTCACCAAACCGTGTATAAAACTTTTTTACCGTATCTCTAATAAGAATTGAAGCCTTATCACCAACATTCGATCCACCGAAACCATCTAGCAAAATAAAAAGATTATTCTTTAAATCAATATCAACAAGGTCTTCATTAATTTGAAGGTATGGTCCTTGATCGGTGACAGCTGCATATGCTTTTAACTCAATCATAATACTTCCTATTCTAAAAAGTTTTTAAGCTTTTCAGTGGCTTTTTTATAATACTCACTATCTGTAGGTGAAATTTGTTGAACTTCTTGAAACTTTTCTTTTGCATCTTCAAAAAGACTAAGAGACTCCGCAATTATCGCCTCACGATAAACTTTTTTAGAGCGAATGGTTAATGTTTCATTAATTTTATTCATCTCTTCAATCGCTTCAATATTATTCGGATCATATTTCATGATCTCTTTATAAGTTTCATATGCAGTTTTTAAATCTTGCCCTTCTTTTAAAGATCTGGCCTTACCAACAAGAGGGTCAACAATACTTGAAAGATTATCTCGTGACTCTGTTAACATCTTCGTTGCTTCTTTTTGTAAATCCTCATCTAGCGAAGTATCTTTTAAATAAACTTCAAGCTTACTTATGGCCTTATACCATTCCTTATCTAAATAAAACTTTTTCCCTGCTTGCATTCCCTGCACTTGCCTTTCTCTTTCCGCTTTCTTTTGTGCTTTTTCAATAGCTATTCGCTCTTGTTCTTGCTTATACGCTTCAAGATCTTGCTTTAATTTAGGAACATCAAAGTTCTCAGGATCTAATTTCATAATTTCTGCAAATAAACTTTCTGAATACTCAACTCTTCTTTCCTTAACTGAAGCTTCAGCCTTCTTAACAAGGTCCTTTACTCTTAGCGCCAACTCTCGTTTCTCTCTCTCTTCTTGTTCTTTTCTTTTAATTCTCTCTAGATTGGCCAAACCTTCTTTTGAAAACTCATATATTTCTCTGGCATTTTTATAATCATCAGTAAGTCTAAAAATTCTTTCCAACTCAAATAAAGCTTCTGCATAGGCACCTTCATCATAACGAGCCTTACTTACATTATAATAAGCATCGACCTCTTTAATTTGCTCAGCAGTGAGAGGTTTTTTGTCTTTGCCTTTTATTGCTTTCTTATCTTCTTCACCTTTTAACAATCGTGAATTCTTCTTATCATCTTTCTTCGCTGGTTTCTTAGTACTTGTGTCGTCTGAAAGAACAGTCCATAAACCTAGTAACACAACCAAACCAATTAATATCTTCTTTCTTTTTTCAGGATCCTTTAGGGCATCTTTTGAAAATAGAGACTGTGACTTCGGTGTCGTTGCTTCCCCAAAACCATCTCCACCTTCAACAACATCATAATCATCATTAAAATTTGTATCAACCTCTACAATTTCTTCAACTTCGACAACCTGATTATCTTCAACCGGCATAAGTCGATCTTGTTCTTGATTGAGAAAGTCTGAAAAGATATGAACGACAAAAGTTGTACTACCAATAACGAATTCATCATTATTTGACAGAGAGTTTGAATTAATTCTTTCACCGTTTAAAAGAGTACCATTACCGGACTGTAAATCTTCAAGCATAACAGATATTTTAGTTTTTTTAACAACAGCATGAGTTCCTGAGACTTCTGGGTCATTTAATACGATTGCACATTTTTCAGGATCTCTTCCGATTGTTGTTTCATTTGCTTCAACAACAAATTTATCATAGGGAGCAAACTCCCCTTCCAGTCTCAATTCAATTTTAGCAAATGTCTGAAGAACTTTTGTACTTCCATCGTCATCATCAATGGTATCTATATCATAACCATCTTCACCGAAGCCTTCTTCTTCTGCAAATTCACCATCGCCAAAGCCTTCTTCCTCTGCAAACTCACCATCGCCAAAAGTTCCTTCCTCAGCGAATTCACCATCTTGAGCATCATCTACAAGCTCATTATCCACATCAGCAAACTCATCAACATCTTCCGTTAAATTATCGTCTCCCAGGTCATCATCTAAATTCTCTCCTAGATCGTCACTTAAATCATCTTCAAGAGATTCTCCTAATTCCTCATCTAAGCTTTCATCATCAAGAGCTACATCAGAATCCAGTAATGCTGTTTCATCATCATCATCATCTAATACAACGGTTTTTGTTTCTCCGTCTTCTTCCTCAGCTGTCTCTTTATTTGCTTCATCATTATGGACTACTTCTGGTAAGTTTACTGTTAGTAGAAAAGGTCCTATTGAAACGGTATCCCCGTTGTTAAGTATCGCAGTTTTGGTTGCATTACCATTGATACTCATTTCCTTAAATTCGCTTAACCTTTCTATAGTCCAGCTATTATCATTAAACGTTAGCTTTGCATGCTCTCTAGATATCTGCATGTCATCAAGTTGAATATGACAATCATCTCCTCTTCCGAGGAAGAAGCTAATCGGTCCTTTTGTACCTTCAATCTCACTTGAGAGATCAACGGTATTTACAACCTGATGATTTTTAGAAACACTTATATTCACCTTTATTTTTCCCTGCTAGCTCTTCTACTCTAGCGATATTTGCCTCTGCATCTTTATACTCTTGTCTTTCAGGGTAATCCTGTAAGAAAGAAATAATGGCACAATAGCTAATTAATGCTTTACTATATTTTAAGGACTCAACTTCCTTTGCTGCTTTACCAAACATATTTATAATATGCTCATTAAGCCTTTTTTCTGTTTTGCTGAAATAAAATCCTGCATGTGGATGATCGGGAGCAAAGTTTAAAGCATTTCTAAATTGTTCTAGTGCTCTAAAATAATTCCCTTCTCTAAACTCTCTTTGTCCTCTATGGATGAAGGCCTTCACTTTAATTTCATTTTCAGGATCTAAATCTAAATTATTACCTGATACACCCAGATCAATCATCTCTGTGTCCAATGATTCTGCTTTTTTGGCCTTGGTGTTTGAATTTCCTTTATTTGAACCAGACTCATCTTCACCAAGAAATAAGAATAATAATAGTAATACCGCTCCATAAATAATAACTCTATTATTTTTTCTTTTCAGGTACTTTTTTATTTTTAGGTTTTTCCTCTATTTCCTCTTCTTCTTCGTCTTCGTCCTCTTCATCTTCATCTACTTCTACTTCTACTTCTTGAGGAAGCAAATCTTCAACTTTTATAATGTTGTATTTAAAAATAGTAGATCCAATTATTATTTTATCATTTTCTTCGAGTGTGTGTTGACTCACTTTTAGATCATTAATGATGACACCATTCTGGCTTCCTAAATCAGTTAAAACATACTTGTTACCTATCAGTGTTAGTTCAGCATGTTCTCTAGAGCTTTTGGTATCTAATACTTGAATATCCGCCTTATCACTTCGTCCAAGTACGATTCTCTTTTTCTGAATAAAGTACGATATCCCTTTATTTTTTCCTGTTAAGCATACAACTCTGTAATACTTCCCTGGAGAAGTAGGTAATTTGTAATTTTTTACAATCTTTACCGCTTGTTCATTCATCTATTAGTCGGCCCTCACAAAGGTTAAATAGAAGGCTTTTGCAAAACCGTCTTTACCCATTAAAGCAGCTACATTTACAACATGTGGAATACCTGAAAGCTCATATTCTGCTGACTGATTTGTTCCCATGTTATTAGCTGAGTTATCACATAATTCTATCACTGTTCCAGAAAACCCTTGTTCTCTAGAGACATCAAGTAAGTTCATTCCCTGAGAGGCATTTTCTCTAAAACCACAAAGGTCTTCTGCTTCACTATTCATAAAACACACATTTTTTTTGGCTATCTAAGACCATAGCGGCTCCATTGGCCCCCATCATGAATTCTTTCAAAGTATCGACATAACCTTGATCATTTTCTTCTTCTGCAAACTCACCCTCATCTTCATTATTAAGTTCTCTCATTCGCTGGAGAATAGTATTAATACTACCTCTCAGAGGGTTCAGTTCTTCCATTAAGTATTTAGAGTCTAGACTTTTCCTCTTACCCCTAATTGCTTCTTCAATTTGATACTTCATCTCTTCAATCGGTCTCAAGGTTAAATAATAGACAATTCCGAAAAAGACCATGGCCACCAGTACAGTTGTTACAAGGGCTTCCATATAGGCTTTTCTTTGATTTGCAGCTTCAGCTTTAAGAGCGGCTGGATCAAACTTAATTGCGATAATTCCCACAGGTTCTTCATTTGAAGTTTGAGGGTTAAAGGCCGTAATCAATTTTGCAATCCCAATTCCACCTTCTTTTAAAAATCGTCTAAAGACTCGTAGTTTGTTTTTTTCAAAAGAGTAATATTCTCTAGACTGAACATAGAAGGGATCATTTACATATTCATTTCTCTTTTCCAGTGGTCGAACAACACGGCCAGCAAAGTCCATGAGGCGATAATCCTTTACTCCGTCTTCATCTTTAATAAATTTTGTATCGGTCTGGTCTAATTTCTTTTGAACAAGTGCCTTATTATTCATTCTAGCAACTTGTTTTGCATAAGATTCTGCTCTTTTTGACGTCTCATAGAGTAGAATTTGTTTTGTATCATCTAGAACTGGTAAAATTGTAGATGTTATAGAGGCCACGCAGAACAAAAATAACAACATTGGAAATAAATGTTTCCACTCATATTCTTCATTAATTCCATGAAGGATTGGCATTGCTTTATACTTAAATAACCATTTTAGTTTTTGTGGTAATGCTTCAGGAGGAATTCCGCCTGTTAAAAAGTCATCTTCCTCTTCTTCCTCTTCTATTTTTCTCTTTTTTATAATTACTTTTTTCTCTTCTACATGCACGACTTGGATAATCGTATCGGGAAGTGCAATCTTATCGCCATTCTTAGCGGTTGCTCTATTTACTATTTTTCCATTTAAGAATGTTCCATTTGAACTTCCTAAATCTTGAACATAACAAGTATCACCAGTAACGGTAATGGACATATGTTTTTTTGAAACACCTTGAACCGGAAAGTGAACATCACAGCCTGAGTCTCGACCTAAAATATTCTCGCCATCTTCTAACGAAAACTCTTTCCCTCTTAATTTTCCAGCTACTACGACTAATTTATACACGTGTTACCTCTAGCTGATCTCCTGGGTTTATATCCGGGGATAGTGTTCCAGCATTCATTTCTAAGACTTGAAAGGCTCCAAAATATATACCTGTCATTCTCCATGGTTTTATATTTCGACGAACCTTAACTACTTTATAATCTTTTGATAGAAACACTACATCGATTGGGTATTTCATAAAAAAGGTATGAATCGAATTACAGGGAGTAATGAGAAGCCCATCGAATTCACCAAGTGATTCGCTAAACATTAATCCTTTCATTCTTGTGAAAATATTATTGGCATGATTTACTTTTGCCGCAATAACACTCTCTCCCTTTTTAAAACTCATCATTTTAACCTGCTATTGACTCCAATATAATTGGTGTTGCGACCACAATAAAAACGGCCGGTACAATTAAGAAAAGCATTGGGAAGAGGATTTTTGTGGCAGCTGTTGCTCCTGCCTTTTCCACTTCTGATGATCTCTTCTGTCTAATTTCTTCTGAAAGTGATTTTAAGATTGGTCCAATCGAAGCACCGACTGAGTCAGCGGCAATCAATGTTGCACAAAAGCTTGAAATTGGAATGAGGTCAATTCTCCATGCCATATTTCGAAGTGCTTCTGCTCTTGTTGCACCAATTTTTATTTCTTTAAGTAAAATTTCAAATTCTTCTGTAAGTGCACTATCTCTAGCTTTTTCAACCACCTTTGTCATGGCCGCAATAAAGTCTAGTCCTGCCTCGACAGACAGTGCCAACATATCAACACTGAAAGGCATATTTCTCATGACTTCTTTTTGTCTGTTTTCGATTTTTCCTTTTATCCAAATATCAGGATAAAAGAATCCACAAATTGCAATGATTGGAATGTATGACATAGGCCATGTCTCTTCTAAGAATGTTCTTACTCCTAAAAAAACAATTGGAAATCCAACAATTAAAAAAAGCTTAAATGAAAAGAAATCTTCTGGAGTTAAATTATTTGTTAACCCAGCTCCTGCTAATTTTCTTTTATACCTTTCTTTAATTTTTCTTTTACTCTTCATTGAACTTACAACGGGAGTAATATATCTCCTAAAGAATGGGCGAGAGTATTGAAGTATAATTCCGTGCTTGGCCAAAGAACTTTTATCTGTACCTGCACCATCCTCAAGTTTTTCTTGAGCTTTATATTCGTCTTCTTCTTGAAACATCAGACTGGTTACAATGTAAACAGAGATACCTACAGAAATAACGGCGGCCCACATTAGCATGGGTTTCCTCCTTTGAATTAACGTAAGTATAGAATATCAAAGGATTTGTTATTTTTTCGCAGCGGGAAAAGTTAGCCTATCAAGCAGTCTGTCCGTCTGTCTCAGCAAGTTTGGCCAAAACATCGTCCATAAAGGTCTTATTAGCACTAATACCGACTTTATTAGTAATTTCTGGGATATAAACGGGTGAATACTCACTTAAATTTTGTTTCTTAGAGTCCAAAATTCTTGCAAGTCTTTCATTTAAGACTTCATTCTTGAGCTTTTTAGTTTTATGAGCTTCTTTCAATCCTTCAAGTCCGGCCTTAGCACCTTCCATTGTTTTATACTCAACAATATTAGTTCCTGCGATAATGGCCTTAACCGCGGCATCACCTGCACCAAAATGTTTTGTTATGGCGTGCATCTCCATATCATCCGAGATTATTAATTTATTAAATCTTAATTGATCTCTTAAGATACTATGTGCTTTAGGACTTAAAGAGCATGGAAGCTCTTCATCAATTGCATCAACAATAAGATGCGCCATCATAACAAACTCTACTCTACTTTTTACTGCTTTATTAAAAGGTGAAAAATCAACCTTCTCCAATATATCTAATGGCGTTTTTACGATCGGTAAATCAAAGTGACTATCTTTAGTTGTTGATCCATGTCCTGGAAAATGTTTTGCACACGAAAGAACACCATTTGTCTGAAGTCCTCTTATGATAGCGGAACAGTTTTTTTCAACATCTAAAACATTATTACCGAAAGAGCGATCACCAATGACTTTATTCTTTGGGTTGGTCCAAACATCACAAACGGGTGCAAGGTTTAAGTTAACGCCGCAGGCCCTCAACTCTTCTGCCATTATCTTTGCAACATGAAACATAATCTTTGGAGAATCAAGAGAAGCAAGTTCATACATGCTTGGTATTTGAGTAAAGTATTCTTTAAACCTTCTAACTCTACCACCTTCTTGATCAACGGCGATAAATAAAGGGTACTCTTTTCTTAAAGTTTGAATACTATTTACGAGTTCTGCTAATTGAGCTGGAGATTCGAAGTTTTGAGAAAATAAAATCACTCCACCAATATTTTCTTTTTCTATAAAGGTTGTTTCTTCATCTGTTAAAGATGTACCACTTATACCTGTAAAAACAAGTTGTCCTAGTTCACTGCTCATCACCCACCACCTAACTTTTATTCTGTGTATCAAGAAAATCTCTTAATCCATCTCCTAATAGGTTGAGTCCAATTATTAAGCCTGCCATGGCGAAACTCAGAATCACAACCATTTGTGGGGCCTCAAGTAATACTGTCTTTGCCACTGCCAGCATAGAACCCCAACTATATTCGCTGCCGCCAAGACCTAAAAATCCTAACGATGCTTCACTTATTATAACTCCACTGACTCCTAAAACAATATGAATTAGTAATAGAGGAAGAATTGCCGGTAAAACAACCTTCATAAAAAGTCTCAATCGACCCACTCCAATTGCCTTTGCAGCTTCTACGTAACTTAAAGACATCACTCTCATGGTCTCTCCCCTCGCTATACGTGCATAGCCAGGCCAACCTGTAATAATTAAAGCAAATATTAAACCCGTAAGTGACTGCCCAGAGACCGACATAATTAGTATGGCAATTAAAATACTCGGGAATACAAAAATTAAATTAATAATTAAATCAAATAAAATTGCTATAGAAGCATGGGCGGTTACAGAGAGATATCCCATCACAATACCAATTGCAGCACATGCAAAGCTCACAATCAGTGAAACTGTAAGAGAATAAATCAAACCACTAGATAGAACTTCAAAAATACTTCTTCCATAAATATCTGTTCCCAACAAATATTTACCACCGAGAGGTAGAAGCTCTTGAGTAATATCATAAGAAGGAAAGTAAGGTTGAGAAAAACTACCTTGTATAAAGAATTGATAAAGAAGCCAGCCAATGGCCCAAATTAAATAGAGTGAACAAATAAATCCACCAATTTTCATTTCTTTATTTATTCTAGCTCCAGTCATTATGAATTAATCCTTGGATCTATAAACTCATTTAGAATATCAATAAGAAAATAAACTCCCATATAAATCACTGTAGAATAGATGATGATTCCTTGAACAACAGGATAGTCTCTATTTTGAATTCCTTCAAAAAGTAAACTCCCTATCCCTGGTATATCAAAAATTGTTTCCGTAATCATTGTTCCGGCCAAAACAACAGAAAGTTGAATAGCGACAACATTTAAGACTGAAGGTAAACAGACTTTTGCAACTCTTAAAATAACAGAGAAATCACTCATTCCCTTTGCCGTTAAAACTTGCACCCATGGACCATGTTCTTCTTCTAAGTATTTATTTCTTGTTACACGAGACAAGACAGAGCTTAGCGGAATTATTAATGTGATAGCAGGAAGTATTCCATGCTTAAAGCTAAGCCATTCACTTACAGGTAACCAATTTAATTTGATGGAAAAAAACAGAACCAACAAAGGAGCTAAGGAGAAGATTGGAAAACTTAAGGCCAGTAAACTTATAAAGCGAAAAGAGAAATCAAACCCGCTAGACTTTTTAGCGGCTGAGATCACACCTAAGATAACTCCAAAGATCGTAGAAAAGAAAGTAGCAACAATTGCTAAAATAACAGAAGGTGGCAAGTGAGTTTTTAAAAGTTCAACGACACTTTTTTTCTTAAAAAGAGACTCTCCCAAGTCTCCAGTAAAAAAACCTTGAAGGTAGTTTATATATTGTTTTCCAATGGAAAGATTTAATCCTAACTGTTCTCTATATTTCTCAATGTCAGTGACACTGGCCTCAGGACCTAAGATCTTTTCAATCGGATCACCTGGGCTAAGTCGAATAATAAAAAATATAGCTGTGATCGCAAGGAAAATCGTAACAAGAGAATATAGTAATTTTCTAATTTTTGAAGCCACTACTCTTCTACCATTGATAGTCCTTGGCTCACCCAAAAGACTTTAACTAACTCAAGATCATCATTTACAAAGTAAATTATTGAATTGGCCCCTACACTTAGACTGAACCTCTTCTCGTTATTCTCATTTGTTCCATCATATTTTAAAATCGCACTTTCAAAGGGAGAATTTGCAAGATTTAAAAATTGCTCTTGTACATACGGATAGCCATCCCAAATGACATGAAAATTCATCGAGCCTGCTCTTGTCTTGATCGCCTTTTTTCAAAAATCCAGTAAACTGTGCACATTCTATGACTTGTGTATAAAAACAGTACAAGCCTGTTCCACTTGGGAATTTAAAAAACTTTGTTCCTTGCCACTGTGGCTCTGGACTATTCATCTTTACAGTCAAGCCTCTTCTCTTAGTATCAAGAACCATAAAGTTGCTATACTTTTTCTTATCAAACCAAACATTGTACTGACTCTTATATGGTCTTAATATCGTAACTTTTTTACCGAGAACACCAGGTGTACTTAAAACAGTACTTTGCTCTAAAACTTTTTTTGAATCTTGTTTTGAAAGAACTTGATATTTAGTTACATATGATTTTGATTTAGCATAATGTCCAACTTCTCTCTTAACTTTAAATGATCCACTTTTATCTGTTAAAGAATAGGATTTCTTATAGTTTAAAAAGTTCTTAGCACTTCCCTTGTTTTTAGACGAACAAGAGGTCATGAATAAAACTAAGATTAATGTGAGAACGTTATGAGTCGACAAAGTCTTCAAACTCCTTCTGAATGGCATCAATTCCATTAGAACTTGTGAGAATTTTTTCAATTTGTTGAGAAAGTTCAACGATAGGATTGAAGTTTAATCCAACTTTATATCTTGCATTGTTAGAGCCACGACTAACAAAATCTACAACATAAATTAATTTTGCATGAACGACATTAAAAACTTCACCATTGAACATTAAATAGAAGCTAAATGTATTGTTGGCATCAAAAAAGCCTTTATATTCAGAAGCAATCGTAAAGGCCACCCCACCACTTGATAAGTCCATTGCTCTAAAACCAACTAAGTTAGAAATATCATCCACATGCTTCGATAGGTCTTTTAATTGATCTTCTTTTTGTTTTGCTTTGTAGTTTATATATTCTTTATCTTCAGTTTTGTTTAACTGAATTACATTTTCATCTTCTTTATTATCAATTTTAAAGTATGAATAGACTTGGTGATGGGGAAAGGTCAGTAACCTTTCATTGGCCCTTTTTTCAGATCTATAAGTATTCCCTTCAATTGATACAATTAACTCTTGATCTTCATCATTAACAGAGACAGTTCCTTCAGAGAAATAATCTACATCTTTAATACTAAAACCGATGAAGACTTTATTATCAATAAAAGGTTTATCCTCTTCACCTTCAGAAAATACCGTTAACAAAATTCTTGTTAACTCACCCTTCATTTTCTGAACATCTTTAACTTTATATATATGAGACTCTTTACCCTTTATCCAAACTTTTACTTTTGCCGATTTACGAGCAAGTAATGTGAACTTTGGAAAAGCTTCATCCTCATTTAGTTTAATAAAGTTTGAGAATACAATCGTCATACTAGCTTAAAGTTGTTACTTGCTTTAACAAGTCAATTGACTCAAGAGCTTTACCACACCCTCTAACAACACAAGTAAGTGGATCTTCAGCAAGTGATACAGGAAGTCCCGTCTTCTCTTTTATAAGAACATCTAAATTGGCGAGTAATGATCCACCACCAGCAAGAATAATTCCATTATCAACAATATCAGCAGCAAGCTCAGGAGGTGTTTTTTCAAGTGAAATTTTTATGGCCTCAACAACCTCTGAAATAGGATCACTAAGAGCGTCTCTTATTTCATCTGAAGTTACTTCTATAATTTTAGGTGCTCCTGCAATTAAGTCTCTCCCTTTCACTTCAAAAGTTTTAACTTCATCATCAAATGGGTACGCATTTCCAATTGAGATTTTAATTGCTTCAGCTGTTCTTTCACCGATAAGGAGTGAGTATTTCTTCTTAACATATTGAGTGATTGCTTCATCAAATTTATCACCAGCAACTCTTACTGACTTTGAGAATACGATTCCACCAAGAGAGATAACAGCAACTTCTGTGGTTCCCCCTCCAATATCAACAATCATATTTCCAGATGGCTCAGTTATAGGAAGACCAGCCCCAATAGCAGCTGCCATTGGTTCTTCGATCAGATATACTTCTCTTGCTCCCGCTTGCTCAGCAGATTCTTTCACCGCTCTTTTTTCAACCTGAGTAATCCCAAAAGGAATACAAATAATAATTCTAGGCTTAACTAATTTAGAGCCAGCTAATGATTTTTGAATAAAATATCTAAGCATCGCTTGAGTAACTTCAAAGTCTGCAATAACACCATCTTTCATTGGTCTAATCGCTTTAATTGATCCAGGAGTTCTTCCGAGCATTTCTTTTGCTTCTTTACCAACGGCAAGAACTTTCGAAACACCTTTCATTCCCATGTGAACGGCTACAACTGATGGTTCATTTACAATAATCCCACGATCCTTAGCATAGACAAGACAGTTTGCTGTCCCAAGGTCAATTGCTAAATCATTAGAAAACCAGTCTAAAAATTTCTTAAACATCTCAAAATCCTTTTATATTACCAATGATAGTGTCTAATATTCTCACCTCGATCCGCGATATCGGCCATTGCCTCAATCCCTAACTCGATATGAATATCTGTATATTTTTTAAATACTGTTTTTGCAGACTTCTTAGTTTTAATTCCGCCTGGCTTCATTGGACAATCACTAACCAATAGTAATGCACCGATGTTAACCTTACTTACAAAACATGTAGTAAAAAGAGCCGCCGTTTCCATCTCCACTGCTAAAACTCTCTCTTCAACAAGATTCATTTTAAACTTTTCATCAAATTCCCAAAACCTAAAATCTGTTGAATGGATTGTTCCTGTTCTATATTCATAGCCATGCTCAACTAAAATTTGAGAAACAAATTTTTGTACTTTAAAAGTAGGGAGAGCAGGAACCTGTGGAGGTAAGAAGTGTCTCGTCACCCCTTCAGCTCTTACTGAAGCAATTGGAAGAATGAAGTCTCCGACTTTTAAAGATGGATGAACAGCTCCGCAAAGCCCTAGGAATAAAACGGCCTTAGGCTGAATCACAGCTAGTAGCTCACCAATAAGAGCGGCCATTGCACTACCGACTCCAAATTCAATAATTGTTACTTGAGCTTTCTTAGAAGAAGCAGCTTTAAACGCCGATCCCTGAGTGTAATGAGAGTCTTCAAGTAAGCCATTAAACCTTTCCACATAGTAGTGAAAGTTTGTAAGGATAACTTGCTTTTGAAAATCTTCGAAGCTATGACCTGTGTATCTCTCAAGCATATCAATCGCAATTCTTTTCTTCTCTTCATTGCCATGAATACGCATACCCTTCAAAAATACTTTTCGTACTGAAAGGGGATTAGAATAATCTACACCATCAACAACAACAGGCTCTTCACCTTTGTTTTTAATTTTAGAGGATCTAGTCTTCTTCTTCGCTAAAGATTTTGTTAATTTTTTCTTTTTTGTTACTTTCTTCGAAACTTTCTTCTTTGTTGTAGAAGCTTTTGCTTTTTTTGAAGCAGCATTTTTTTTCGAAGAAGCATTCTTCTTTTTGACAGCCATTGTCATTCCTCTTTTTGAGGTTCACATCCGTGGTAATTCTATAGTAAAATTTACCACTTACAGCGATTTGCTGACAAGGTTATAACGACATTTTGGATGATTAAATTTGCAACACCTTAATATCTCGTATGCCTATTAGGCCTTCGGCCCTTGTCATAAAGCTTAGATTTGATTAGTATTTCCCATCTTAAATGATGTTAACACTAAGCAAAAGGATACGACATGGGTCGCGGTAGAAAGAAAACAACTTTGAAAATGAATAGAAGAAAAGGTCAAGCTAAGAAAAAAGCTAAGATCTTAAGAAGAATAAGTGCTGGTAAGTAATAACCAGCATTTTAATTATCCATTGTTTTCGCAGCTATCTCATCACGCACTTTAATTATTTTTCCGCGTTTTAAATGATGGCCTATTAATTTTTTAAGCCAAACACCTTCATCTTGACTCCACTTACCTGTAAGACCATAAACTTCTTTTCTACTTCTTAATAAAATATCTAAATCATTTCTATTCGTTACATTAAGATCAGATAAAATATTTTTTAGAACAACTACTGAGTCATGACCTCTAAGTTCAATTAAACGTGGTGGTTGATTATATTTATTATAAAACCATTGAGTGAACTGACTTGAAATATTTGTAACATCATCACCAACAAAGTAAATATTTCTAAACTTTTCAGATGCTCTTGAAAGACTATTACTTCTCCAACTTGCATCTCCTATGATTGGCAACTTACTCGAAACATCGAAATAAGTGAAAGAAGGAATGATCTGTTGAGCATTAAGAGGCTTAACCGGAACAAATACCCAATCAAAGTCTACATCGGGCTTCAGCACCTGGACTCTTCTTATCGATCTTCTTTTTTCAAGGTCATAAACCTCTTGCATGAGATCATATTCTTCTTGTCTCATACGTGTATATTTTAGGCCAAGCAATTTACTAACAGGATCTCTAAAGTCTTTAATCTTTTCATCTCTAAAAGACATGACATTATTTATTTCAACACCTTTTGTTTTAGCAACTCTCCAAAACTCGTCGACATAGGCTTTGCCTTTAGAATTTTCAGGGTAAATAATCGCACTTCTTTTTCCAAAGTGATTTATCATTTGATCAGTGAAAAGTTCAGCCACTTGTGACTCAATTGATCCTGGGATTTCTATAAGTAAATGATCTTTTTCTTGTCTTGGTAAATAAACCTGACTTAATGATATAAAAATTACGCCCTTGCTTCTCGCTTCACGATACTCCTCAAGAGATTCACTTGAAAAAAGTCCACCAATAACAACTGAAACAAATTGTTTATCAATAAGTTCTTTAACGGCATGAGCTCCAACAACGCCACTTGCTTCACTATCTTTTACAAAAAGCTTATAAGGAAGAGATGTTCCTCCATTGTCTTCTTGATACTTCTTTAAGGCCGAATCAATTCCTAGCAGAGCTCTTTCTCCATACACTTTATTCTTTCCAGAAAGTGGCAGAACAACTCCAATATTATTAATCTCAAGACGTGCATAGTTTTCTACTCTATTGGTAAAATTATCTACTAAAGTTATTACTTCCTGATGCTGACCAAAATGTTTCTTAACCCAATAAAGGACATCATTTGCTTCCCCTTTAGATCCCGAGTAGTAATACTTTTCTGCCTCAATATAGGCCAAGTACCCTACCAGCAAGAAGCCAGACTCTTCAAACTCCTCAAGAATTTTTATTTTTTCACTTGAAGAAAGTCTTAAATACTTTGAAAGCATTGTTTCGTAATATGAATTAGACTTTAGCTCATTGATTGTTGATTTTGGGCCTAAGAAATTAATCAACGAATAGATAATATCATTTTCATTTCCTAGTTCTTGAGCAAGTTTGAAGCGAAGCTTAAAATACTTTTCTCTTTCTTTATCTTGTAAAAACTCTGGCTTACCTGAGATTATTGAAGCGTAAGCTTTTTCATTAAAACCTAATTTAAAATATGAACCCGCTAAATTTAAATAAATTTGAGAGGTAAGAGAGTCATCTAATCTTGAAGTTGCTAGTGCCTGATCAAAGTTAAATACTGCTTGTTCAAAATTTCCTTCTGAGAAATAAATAACACCTATTAAATTTCTTCTAAATCCTTTTTCAGTTGGTAGAAGAATTTCTTGATTCATTTGCTGTAAAAGGGTCAGCGCTTTCTTGCTTTCACCTTTTCTATAACTTTCTTTAACCAATTGAACGTCGGCCAAAAACTTTTCACTATAGAGATCACTCTTTTGACCTCCACCCAACATGCTAATTCCAGAGCAAGAGTTAAAGAGAAGTAATGTTAAAACGAATATTAAACTCGTAAAATATTTCATATGAGGTTCCTACAATACACATTATACCTTTGATATTTTAGTAAGTTATCCCATAAATGTAAAAAGGGAGTCTATTGACTCCCCCTTACTAAACTATTTTGTTTGTTTATTTATTGAGTTATTAGTGAAAAAGATCTTTTACTTTATCAAAAAAGCCTCGACTCATTGGGTTACTTGAACTTGAACCTTCAAGCTCAGCAAGTCTTTCAAAGATTTCTTTCTGTTCGCCAGACAACTTTGAAGGTGTTTCAACGTGAATTGTTAAAATTTGATCACCTTGACCATAGGCACCCAATCTTTGAATTCCCTTACCTTTTAGTCTCATTCTCTTACCTGACTGAGTTCCTTCAGGAAGATCAACCTTAACCTTACCTGACAAAGTAGGTACTTCTACTTCAGCTCCTAAAGCCGCTTGTGAAAAACTTATAGGAACTTGGCAATGAACATCAAAACCATCTCTTTCAAAGAAGTCATGCTCTCTAATACTGATCACAACATATAAGTCTCCTGACGGAGCACCCATAGTTCCTGAATCACCTTCTCCAGATAACTTAAGTCTTTGGCCATCATCAATACCTGATGGAATTTTAACTTCTAATTCTACTTTTTTCTTATTTCTTCCTTGACCAGAACATGGCTTACAAGGGTTACTTATAATCTGACCAGAGCCTTGGCACTTTGGACAAGTGGTAGCAACAGTAAAAAACCCCTGCTGTCTTCGAACTTCTCCAGCTCCATGGCACATATCACAGTCACTAGGTGTTGAGCCTTTCTCTGCTCCACTACCTGAACATTCTTTACATTCCATATAGCGTGCTAAAGAAATATTCTTCTCAACTCCAAATGCAGCTTCTTCGAATGTAACATCAACATTCATCTGAAGGTCATTTCCAGGTCGACCGCGATGTCTTCTTCTACCGCCACCTCGACGGCCTCCGCCACCAAGTATATCTCCAAAAATGTCGCCAAATATATCTCCGAGGTCACCAAAGTCACCGCCTTGGAATCCACCACCGAAGCCACCAGCTTGTCCATCTACTCCTGCATGTCCAAACTGATCATAACGACTTTTCTTTTCTTCACTAAGTAAAACTTCTGCAGCTTCACTTGCCTCTTTAAATTTTGATTCTGCTTCAGCATTGTCCGGATTTCGATCTGGGTGATACTTCATCGCAAGCTTTCGATAAGCCTTTTTAATTTCGTCTTTCGATGCACTCTTCTCTACACCTAGAACCTGATAATAATCTCTTTTACTCATTTTTAATCCTAGAGCTAAAACTATAAAAGGCTCCGCGTAGGGAGCCTTTTAAATTGTTATAAAGTTATATTAAACTTCTTTGAAGTCAGCATCAACAACGTCGTCGTCGTCCTTCTTCGCTTCAGCTCCAGCTTCTGCACCGCCAGCTTCAGGTCCTGCTTGTTGAGCACCGTCAGCACCTGGTTGTTCACCACCTTGCTGATACATTTCTGTAGCTACTTTATGAGAAACATTTTGTAGTCTTTCAGTAGCTGCTTTTAGTTCATCGATATTCTCTGTTTCAAGCTTAGTCTTAGCTTCTTTGATTGCTTCTTCAAGCTCAGATTTTGAAGTATCAGAAATTTTTCCTTCACCATCTTTAATTGTTTTCTCACAAGCTAGAATCATTCCATCTAAGCTATTTCTTGTATCGACAACTTCTCTTCTTTTAGAATCTTCTTCTTTATGAAGTTCAGCTTCTTTAACCATTTGTTCAATTTCTTCATCTGATAAACCTGAACCAGCAGTAATTTTAATTTCTTGAGACTTACCGGTTGCCTTATCAACAGCGTTAACATTAACAATACCGTTAGCGTCAATATCAAATGTTACTTCAATCTGAGGAACACCTCTTGGAGCAGGAGAAATTCCAGCAAGATCAAAACGTCCTAGAGTTTTATTATCTTTAGAGAATTCTCTTTCACCCTGTTGTACGTGAATACTAACAGCTGGTTGATTATCTTGTGCTGTAGAGAAAACTTGTGATTTCTTAGTAGGAATCGTTGTATTTTTCTCAATAATCTTAGTCATAACACCACCAAGAGTTTCAATACCAAGTGACAATGGAGTTACATCTAAAAGAAGTACATCCTTTACATCACCAGCAAGAACACCACCTTGAATAGCCGCACCTGAAGCAACAACTTCGTCTGGGTTAACACCTTTAGAAGGTTCTTTACCAAAAATTTCTTTAACCATTTCTTGAACCAATGGAATTCTTGTAGAACCACCAACCAAGATAACTTCATCAATTTCTGTTTTCGATAAAGTAGAGTCTGAAATACAAGTTTCACATGGACTCTTTACTCTATTTAAAAGATCTCCAATAAGACTTTCAAACTTAGCTCTCGAAAGATTTAAGTTTAAATGCTTTGGACCTGACTGATCAGCAGTAATAAATGGAAGGTTAATATCCGTTGAGTTAACATTTGATAACTCATGTTTTGCTTTTTCAGCAGCTTCTTTAAGTCTTTGAAGGGCCATTTGATCTTTACCAAGATCAATTCCTTCTTGTTTTTTAAATTCTTCTGCAAGCCAACCAATGATTGCTTCGTCAAAGTCTTCCCCACCTAGGAAAGTGTCACCATTTGTTGCCTTCACTTCAAATACACCGTCAGATGTAATTTCTAGGATTGAGATATCAAAAGTACCACCACCTAAGTCA
>JAONMX010000022.1 GCA_028378565.1 Bacteriovoracaceae bacterium | reverse complement strand
CATGATCCCTAGAACAATTTGACCACCATTTGGTCCACTGCTTGATGACTCATCGTCCTGTGCATGCACAGAGCTGAAAGGCCCAACAAGCAAGAAAAACACACTTGAGTGTACAGTCGTAACTTTGAGTAGCGTTTTAATTTTCTTTTTTAGTGTCCACATGTTCTTCACCTTAATTAGTTCATTACCTATTGTTTTTCGGCATTTTTACTCAATAAATTGAGTTATTCTCATTACTAATTATAAGTTCTTGACTGAAAAAATTGGTTATAAAAGTGTGATTAGTGGCTTTTCTTGGCAAATGAGACCATTCAGGTACAATATTAATGAGATTTCAATACTTTCGTTATTAGGCCTTTTTTTTGGGTTTTGCCACTAAAGCGTGGCAATGATACTTCAAGTACTTGAAATCTTTAACGATCATGCACATGAAATGTATGTCTAGAAATAGGGCAAAGCTCGATGAAGTTGGTCAAATCCAGCACAAGATTACTATGCTTTCTTGGTGACTTATCTTTAGGATATGGTCTCTATAATTACCTCGTAAGTTTCTTAAGCTTTCAGAGGCTGGTTTCTGGTCTCTCAAAAGGGCTTGAAAGTACTATTTTGCATTTTTTCATATCTGACTTAGACTTTCTTGCCACAGGGCTGCTCGTCTATATTTGTGCTTATTTCATTAGATTCTATGGAACACTCACTTTTGGAGTTTCATTTTTCCAATTAGCTTGTGGTGTTCGTGCCCAAGGAAGTTGGTGGTGGAAGAGAGTAGGTGGGGCCTTAAGGGTTTTAATGGACTTTCTCTTAACCCCTTTTGTTATTTTTGATTTTTTAAGTATTTTTAAGAAAGTAAATATTGTTGAAAAGTATAGCCAGACAAAACTTACTGCCAATTACAGCTTTAAATTTACGATTGTTAAAAGTATTGGCCTACCAGTTGTTTTAATCCTTTCTTTCTTTTGGCCATTGATCCAGGATTTTTCACTTGTTGATAGTTATACGATGCGCTCTGCTAAGAGTGCTAAGGAAAAACTCACCAACAATACTAATTTTGATAGTTTTAAGGTTTATAAGAGTGAACGCTTTCGTTTAAAAACTTTTTCATCTCTTATGGATAAACGCTTTGCACTGTTTCCTGACTTTGAAATTATAAGCTTAGAGAATAAGAAAAGATTTATTCCATATCTATCTATCTATGATAAGCAGAACCAAAAAATTGGTTACTTTAAATTACGTAAAAGAATTTTACTTTTAGATATTTTAGACCGTGCTCAAGTAGGGAATCCATTATTCAAAAATCGTTATCCTAATCTTTATAAGGTTCTAAATAAAGATAGAAAATCATATGAAAGAAGAATTTATGACGGAATTTCTTTTAAAGGTCTTATTCCTAAAGAGGTTGAAGAAGAGATGGTGGAGTTAGTAAGTGCTTCATTTGAACTTGGTAAGAAAAGTCTTTTCCGACACGTTATTGATCATGGACCTTTTATAAGAGGGTATATTGAACTACGTAAAATTTTGAAAAGACTTGTCAGGCCAGGGGCGATTTTAGATATTGACTTCATTAAGATGGGGAATCATAACTTTTTAAGAATGACACAGAAGTTTAACTTTGAGTCTGAATATATAAAAGATCAAATTGAAACTCTTATTCCAATAGGAACTCACAATAGTCTCGTCTTAGAGTTTGGGTGGGATAAGGACCTTAATAGTGCCTTAACAAGAAACAACTTTAGAAGAACTTTTTTAGCTCAATCAGAATGGTCTTTTGATTTTTATAAATTCTTTAAATTTCCTGAGCTCGAAGCAGATATGACTGTCTTTCAAGTCATTGATAAGATGAGTAAAGGGGATCTTAGAGGTGATAGCAAAACAATTTTAGAAGAATTCTTACATCGCTTTTATTATGACAATACAAGAACTGCTTTTAAAAATAAAGACCAAGTCTTTCTCCAATTCTTAAGTGATAACCTTGATCGACTATCAAAAGTATGGAGAATAAGAAATAAAACAAAAGAGCAATATTTCAGCACCATCTTCGTTGAGCAAATGGAAGAAATGTTAAGTGCGCTGAAAGCTAAAGATAAGAAGTACTTTAATCTTTAAATATAAGAAAGATCAAATAGAGGTTTAGTGGATTATTTTTTTGCAATTATTTACGGAATTATTCAAGGTTTAACTGAGTTTCTTCCAGTTTCATCTAGTGGTCATCTAGCACTCATGCCAATGTTTTTTGAATTCAAAGATCCCGGTGTCATTTTCGACTTGGCCATGCACTTAGGCACTGCTGTCGCCGTTATTGTTTATTTTAGAAGTGATCTCTATAAGTTAATCTCAGCATTAGTAACAAAAAATAATCAGGAGTATAGGGGCTTTGCCCTTAACCTTGCTTTCTCCACTTTTATTTCTTTTATTTTTGTCATGTTGCTTAAATCTTTTGCAAGTGAATATGGGCGATCATCTGTTTTTATTGGAATAAATCTTATCGTATTTGGTGCCTTTATGTACTTTACTGATCGTATGGCGGAAACAAATGAGGATAAGTTAAAACAACTTAACTATAAAAGCTCATTTCTTATGGGACTATTTCAATCCTTGGCCATTTTTCCAGGAGTTTCTCGTTCTGGTATTACAATCTCGATTGCTAGAATGATGGGAATTGGAAGAGAAGAGTCGAGTCGCTTTAGTTTTTTATTAAGTTTACCTATTATTATTGGCGGCTTTGTTTTTAAGATACCTGAATTCTATAGAAGTATCGGATCGGGCGTATCATTTGATTTATCCACCTGTTTAATTGGAGTGCTGGTTAGTTTTGTGACTGGACTAGTTACCATTCATTTTTTCTTAAAATTTATTAAAGAGCTTGGGCTTTCTGTATTCTTCTATTACAGAATTGTTTTGGCCGTTATGATATTTGTATTATTGTAATTAGAAGTTTCCTGTACATTCAACGATCCCGTCTAATTGCGAGTCTATTGGAACACAGTAGATATGAGTGTTCCATCTAAGTCCAGCATCATATAATTCATTGAGACCATTTTGACTATTTGACTGATCATCGCCATCAATAAACCTTTTAACAAAAACATTACTTGTTTCATGTCCTTTAACTTTTAAATTACTTAAGCTGACACCCGTTCTTACTCTTCCAGAGGCACAAGCATTTTGCTGACATGCTAGCCTTATAACATCACTAGTAGAATTCAAGTAACCTGTTTTTGGATCAAATGAGGCAACAGGCTCTTCTTTCGCTGCTGATGAAACATAGCGGTTAAAGAACACAGAAAGATTACTATAATCAGGAAGCTGACATTTTCCATTTTGTGAATTTATAAAACCTGAACAACAGACACTCGGGTCACTACCTGCAGCAGGTTGTGAGTCAAGTGGAAGACAGCAAGAAACTTTGTCTGGAGAGAATACTTTCTTTGTATTGTCATCATCAAAATTATCTTGATAATTAGTAGAAAAGAGAGTGTTTGCTCCATCTATATATTCTGCAATTGCTCCTGTCTTAATAATATCAGGCATAACGTCTGAACCGGTAGCTGTTTGATTTGTTGGAGCAACTCGACAGAGAACTTCAGAAAAGTCACTAGATTTAACGCCAATTTGCGGGATACCAGTAAGTTCTAGCGTTTCTAGCCAATCGAATATTGGTTCTGCCTCATCATCTGAATAGAAGTGGGCACGACATTTACCGTCGTTAGGGCTATCAGTATGACTACAATTAAAGTCTCCTGTTGCAGCTCCTGGACCACAGTTACTATCTCCTGTTGCACAGATATCCCAGTTCATACATTTGAAACTATTTTTTGGAATAGTCTGCATTTTTGAAGGAGACCAGGTGTGTCCTCCACCTTGTTCATCACTAAAGTGACGGATCCAGTTTTCTGAACAACAAGTTCTTTCGTTTCCTGCATTATAAGTATTAAATTGTTTTTCAATAACGCTTATATCAAGGCAAGTATTTGGTCCAGGCGTAGTACAAGCATCACTTCTTGCTACTCTTGTAAGAGGGTAGTCTGAAGATGTTGAAGGGTCCTGTGATAGACTCCATGTGGTTGATACTCGCGAGTATCGACTTGTCGCTGTTAAACTTGAGGTTACTCCTGGGATAGTCATTGAATCAACACCATTAACAATAGCAGTTGTATTATCAACTTCACTTACACCAATGGTTATTTCTGAGTTCGTTGGGCGACAGCATCTGTTTAGCTTATGATCAAACCCATCTTCTCCAAATTCTTTTTCTTGAGCACAAATGAGTGGCTCTTGCCAAAACTTAAGTTCATATCTATTTATTAAGGCCGATACATTTGGATCGTCTGGATTTAATGTTGCAATACGAGCTGTGATGAAGTTATTAGGGCCACAGTCTATGTCAGAGTGGCAGACTGAACCAGGCGCTCTTAAACATCGATTTTCTTCAAGAGCAGGGTTATCAATAAAGGTTGATTCAAAGTTTTTAACAAAGTTATTACCAGTTAAACTTTCAAACACTCCAAGTGATTTTGTAGAAAGTGCTTGAGTTCCAGACTGGTCAGTAACATCTAATGATCCCATACTTAATGAAGAGTTTGTTTCGTCAGTATAGAAATAATTTCCATCCTTATCAAAGATCCCACAACTCGATAAGAAGTGAGCCGCAAAGTCATTTGGAGATGATTCACCAGTAGCACTTAGTGGATAAGTCATTCCTATTCCGGCGATCTTGCCACCAAGTTCTGCAGTCGTTGGCTTATTTTGATTTGAACCAATAAAGGTATCATTAATTGTGCTTCTACCTGGTATACAAAGAGCAGAAATATTATTTGCTGTTAACCCTGGGTTTGCCTCAATAGGTGGTTCTTCCGTTCCATTCCAATCATAAGGTCTACCAATAACTTTTATTCCTTTACCAAAAGTATCTTCGTCAGACCAAGGAACTACAGAGCTGGCGTTTTGTACTTTAACTGACTTTCCAAAACGATTTATTTTATTGTTAAACTTGGCCTGTGGAACGCCTTCAGATAGGAGTTGGCAGTAATTATTATTAGAACAAGCGTGAAGGCTTGCTTTGTCTGTTCCAGAGTAACTATTTGTAGGAGTAACAGAAGAGTGTGATTGAGCACAGATAGCACCTCTACCTCTATAGACACATCTTTTTGGAGAACCTGTCGTTGCCCCAAAAAGACCTCTTAAGTTAACAACTTCTTCTAGTCCTGGAATTTCACCACCAGAAGAATCAAAACTAGGCCACTTGGTTGTAATAGAAGAAATACTTTCACAAGAATATTCCCATCCTAAAGTTGCAGCACAATCTTGATCTTTTTCACATACATGAAGTTTCTGGCATTCAGCTCCGTCACTTTCAAAGTCACTTGTAACTGTTGCCCCTGAAAATGGAATAGAGGAACTATCTTGAACCATCACTTCATAAGTTGATGATTGTGTTTGGTCAGCAAAGTAACCATTTACGGCCAAGAATAACTTGCTTGATTTTGCTTGTATCCTACGTTGATTTCCTACTGAAAACCACTTCACTCCATCAAATGATCCAATGAGTGATCCGTAATCAAATCCATACCAATCTCTTTGATAACCATTTGCGAATAAAAAGTGTTGAGCGGCTATTCGACTCTTTCTTTGTTTTTGTCGATCAGAGTCAGCAGTATGTGTCCAAGGAATCATTGTCGCTGGAACAAAACAAGCACGACCAAAAACTAAATCATCTTGTCTTATCTCTGCAGTAAAAGGGTCATTACTTACTTCGTGTGGAATATATCCTCCACCTTTTTGTAAGAACGAAGAAGGAAACATTTTTTTAACATTACTATAGTAATCAGTTCCACAGAAAAAACATGTTGCAAAACTACCAATATTTACAAAGATATCGTAAGTCTTTCCTTTAACCACATCAACTTTCTTTGCAGGTTTGGCCGAAGTTGAAAGAGCTCCGAATGACCCATAGATTTCATTGAATCCAATATATTGATCCACATTATTTGGTCTTAAAAGATCATTATTAATATATTCAAACTTTGTTCCTTCTTGTGTTGGCGTATCGAAGTTTACTTCTTCTTGATAAACGCCATTGTTATCGTAATAGAGTTGTGGAACTGTTTTTGAATCTACAATCACTGTTTGTTGAACTGGAGGAGGTGCTCCCGTATCTTGTGGATAATCACAAATATAATCGATGATATTATTACTTGAGTCTAGGAATGGCTTTAGACGACAAGTAGTATCTGAACAGCTACATTTCGACTTAATATCGAGGAGAGCAGCTTCTTTACTTAAAAGTGTATTAGGGTGACTTGTTAGATCAACAAAGAAAGTTATTTTCACTTCTTGAGTGTCATATACTTGTAGGCCAGTTCCAACAAACTCAATATAAGCAGGTGATGTAGGAACTAAATTCCAATGAGTACCTACTAGCTTTTGATTATTATCAACTTCTACCTTTATTGTTTTATTGATGTCAGCATAAAATGGAACGAGAAAGTTATTACTTGCAGGGAAGTGATCATTTATTTTCACTTCGTTTTGACCCTGAACATATTCTTTATAACATTTTGCAAGTGAGCTTGAAACTCGTTCACAACTACCATCTATTTTATAGATAATTTCTAGATCGTCATCGGGAGCGGAGTTTGCTTTTGTATGTGTTACATCTATCACTTGAGTATCGTCTAAATTATCATTACCAGTACCATTTCCTGCAGGACCAATAGTCATTCCTTGAATAATGGCACCATTGTCATAAAGAACTTCTCCAGCATGAATAACTTTTTCAATAGAGTGGAGTGGTAGTGTTCCTGAACCAGAATAAGTTGTATTAAAATTACGATCATCTTTACCTGTTTCAAATGTTGTTGTTCCAGCTGAAGCAATATCAGTATATTTTATATTACAAAAGGCCAGTTCTCCTTCAGATGGAGTCGTACACTTATAAAGTGACTCTAATTCTTTAAAACGATCTAAAGCATTATCACTTGGGTCATCTACTGGAGTAGGTGTTGGCTCAACAGGAATATTTGAAGCACATAAATGATAGAACTGTGGATAGTTATAAATAGTTGAAGGGTTTGAGGCAATATCAATAAGCGCTTGAGTATATTCTGGACTACTTGTATTCGCATCACTTTTAAGTGTTTTATCTTGAACACATTGTCCAAGACTACAACAATCATAGCCGATGGCCGTACATTCTGAAGAACTACTACATGTTAGTGAACCAACGTCAGGGACAAAAGTTCCTTTTGTAATATTCATTCTCAAGCTATTCATATTTATTTCATCAATGACTTGTCCACCGCTATTCATAACGAGGTTGATGCTTGATGGAACAATACTTAAGCTACAGCTTGGACAAATATCAGCAACCTTAAAGGCCATTGTGTAAGTAGGATAGTTAGTAGAGAAATAACTTAATATTCCTGGTGTCTGACAAAAGTTTTGATTCAAAGACGAGTTGGAAGGTTCCATTAAATAATAATATTCTTGAGTATTTGTCGCAAAATTAAAAAAGAATTTTGGAGTTGCTGCTTGAATAAGTATTTGGTTACCAGGGCTAGTTCCATGAACAGTGGCCAAACACTGAACCGTATTTGTTAAATTGTCAGCGATAAAAGCATTTACACCACTTCCACGAAGATAGAAACTATTTTCAAAATCTTCAGGAATATTAAATGTACTGGTAGAAGTTGAGCTACCATTTTGATAATAATTTGATGAGCTAGAAAAGTCTGGGGAGTTTGAATCTGATGGAGTGTTGGAATCAGTAGTTGTACCACTTGAAGAAACTTTTCTTTTGCCAGAACCTCCGCCTTGGCCCACACATGATGTAACAAAAAATAGTAGTGCCATTAGCAAACTAAATTTTGCAAATCCATTCCACCATGAATGTTGATTTTTAATACTTGTTTCCATTCCCTTGAAAAACACTCCTTCTCCTTTATTTTTCGGAAACTTAGCCCTCTTTCATTAGTATCTTTAGTAATAGTAACGTGAATCAGTCAGTGATTGGCCATTGGTGTAACTAAGTATATGATTTAATTGACATGTGAAGATACCATCACATGGTATTCCTTGCCCAAGGAGCCTCTTTTTATTGTCATTCTTTTGGATTTTAAAAGGTGATATAATAGGTCAAATAATTTAGGGAGTCTTTATGAAGATATTATTCGTTATGTTTTCACTCATTTTAAGCTTACAGTCTATGGCACAATCGAATGCGGACATGTCTACCATTGGTTCAATAGGTGCCATCAGTAAGAAAGATATTCAGGGTATGTTAGATCAAATGGTAAAAAATGGTCGAATCACAAAGGCACAAGCGGCTAAGGCCAAAGAAAAGCTAGGAAGCATGGATGAAAAAGAAGTTAAAGGTATTTCTGATGAGGCCATGAAGAGAATTCAATCAGGTAATATCCCTAAGTAGTTCATGAAGAATTAAAAGTCCGGCTTCACTAAATCGAGTTTTTAATAACTCTCTACTTCCTTTGAAGTTATAAATCTTGGATGAGTTTTCATTCTTTGTGGCCCATCCGATTGCTACTGTGCCAACAGGTTTTTCTGCAGAACCTCCGGTTGGACCGGCTATACCTGTATATGAAATGGCAACGTCACTACCAGAGAAATTTCTTGCACCAGCTGCCATTTCTTTAGCACACTCTAAGCTAACCGCTCCAAATTTTTCAAGAGTTTCTTTTTTTACATTAAGAGTTTTTATTTTAATATCATTTGAATAAGTAACAAAACTTGCAAGAAATGATTTACTTGCACCTGAGACATTGGTTAGTCTGTCTGAACTCATTCCTCCAGTACAACTTTCAGCAAGGGAAATTGTCAAACCTTTTTCATTTGCTTCTTTTATAATAAGATCTTCTAAGGGGCTTTCATCCCATGACCATACATTTTCAGCAATTTTAGATTCATTAATTATTTCACGAATAGCTTTTTCTTTTTCAATAAATTCGTTTTCATCTTTTACATAAAACTTAACTAAAATATCGATACCTAGTAATTGTGGAAGAGAGGCCACTTGTCCATACTGTGAAAGATCCTTCCATAAGTTTGGGCATTTGGTATAGAAAATTTCTTCTTCAGGAACACCTTTGGTACGGACCATGACTTGCTTTAAGGATTTTTTTGGAAAGTTAGTGTGTGATTGTATTAATGGGTAAATTTCTTCTTCAAACATTCCATAGAACTCACGAGGAACTCCAGGAGCACAAAGAATATGTTTTCCATTTTGTTGAAAATGTAAACCGGGGGCTAATCCTATTGGATTTTTAACAGGTTCAATTCCACTGGGAATCATATGGTAACAATTTGATTCTCGGTTCCATTCTCGATTAAGTTTTAAATATTGTTGGCCTACTAACTCGATGGCCTTTTTATTCTCTTCTTGTGGACCACCAAAAACTTCCCCTAAGATTGCTTTTGTTACATCATCTTGGGTTGGTCCTAATCCACCTGTCACGATAGTGAAGTCATTATTTTCAAAAGTTTTTTTGAATGTTTCTTTAAGGATTTCTTCCTCATCCCTAAGCATGGTAATCTTTTTTAAGAGTATGCCTTTTTTAAAGAGAAACTCTGCTAGCCATCTCGCGTTCTTATCAGCAATGAGACCATTGAGAAGCTCATCTCCAATGGCAATAAGTTCAATATTCACTTTCCATTCCTTTATCGGTTATTTTCATATAGTATAATTTATATGTCACAAAAACTACAATTTACATTAGATTTTGAAGAAGATGTTAATGAATATCTAGCAAAAAAATACCCTGTATATTCATCTTTTAGAATTATTTCTCAAAGTTTAGATGCCCGTAATGCTAATCGTGGGAAAAGACCAAAATATCATTACGTTATTGAGGCCATAAAGAATGGTGAAACATTTAACGAGCTTGAAAGTTTAAAAAATTTTTCTAAACATGAAGCTTTTCCTCGTAAACCTGTCATTGTTGGAGCAGGCCCTGCTGGGTTATTTTGTGCACTCAGGCTTATTGAATACGGAATTCCCTCTATCATTTTAGAAAGAGGAGAGCGTGCACACAAGAGAATGATTCATATTAGTAAGTTTTGGCGCTATGGAGAGTTTGATTCCGATAATAATGTTTGTTACGGAGAGGGTGGTGCTGGGTTATTTTCTGATGGAAAATTAATCACAAGAATTAAATCTCCTTTTGTTCAATATGTAATGGATAAACTTGTCGAATTCGGAGCACCAAAAGAAACGGCCTATATGTCCAATCCTCATTTAGGTTCAAATAAAATAAGAAAGTTAATTGGTGAAATTACAGAGTATCTTCGAACAAGAGGCTGTGAGATTTATTATAATTGTAGAGTCGATGAGATCATTGTTGATAGTTCAAAAACTAAAGTTCAAGGGGTTGTCTGTAGCGATGGGAAAAAGTTTGATTCAGATCATTTGATTCTCGCTACTGGCCATTCCGCTAAGGAAATGTATTTTCATCTACAAGATCTAAATGTTGAAATGAAGTCAAAAGATTTTGCTGTTGGAGTTAGAGTCGAACACCCTCGAAGGGCCATAGATTTTATCCAGCATGGACCTTTTTCTGAAGGACATGAATTAGGTTCCGCCCGTTATAGACTTTCATGGGAAAATCCTGAAACAAAGAAAGGAACTTATAGTTTTTGTATGTGTCCTGGTGGTTATGTCCTAAGTAGTGGAACTGATTCAGAGGGAATTGTTGTAAATGGAATGAGTAACTATGCTCGAAATAGTCCATGGTCAAATAGTGCTTTAGTTGTCTCGGTAGAATCAGGAAAAGATTTTTCTACAAAGGACTTAATGAGTGGGTTGCGTTTTCAACATGATATAGAAAAAAAAGCATATGAATTAAGTGTGGAGAAAGCTTCAGGTAAAGAGGTTCCAGCGCAGGGACTTAAAGATTTTTTAGATGACAAATCAAGCGAAAACCTCAAGGCCAAAACCAGTTGTCCTTCTGGAATTTTTGGTACAGATTTAAATCAAGTATTACCAAGTTTTATAACAGATCATCTTCGAAGTGCTCTTAAAGACTTTGATCGCAAAATGAATGGTTTCATTTCAAATGAAGCTTTATTCTTGGCCCCTGAAACGAGAACGAGTGCACCTTTAACGATTTTACGTGATAAAGAAACCTTAGAAAGTCCCTCTATCAAAGGTTTCTATCCTTGTGGCGAAGGTGCAGGATACGCAGGTGGGATAACATCTGCTGCAGTTGATGGGATAAAAGTTGCAGAATCCCTTATAAAGTTCAGATAACTAACTAATTTTAGACATTATTGCCCTGCGTTGTTAGTGGTTTTTTTTCTGACTAATCATGTCGTATATGTTATTTAAAAAAGATGAATCATCGTAATATTGAAGCTCTTGCTAACCGCAAGACTGATCATTTAAATTTGGCACAGAAGTCTCAGCTTGATGTGGCGACCCAAGACAAGAGGTTTTTCTATGAGCCTCTCTTTTCTGCTCACCCTTCAATTAATGATGACCAATTAAGAACCAGCTTTTTAGGCAAGCAAATGAAGGCCCCTATTTGGGTAAGTTCTATGACCGGTGGTTCTGGTGAAGCTGGTCCCATCAATAAAATTCTAGCAAAGATTTGTAGTGAGTATGGGCTTGGATTCGGACTTGGCTCCTGCAGAAGCTTACTAGATTCTGATGAATTCTTTGAAGACTTTAATCTTCGCTCTACACTGGGAGATCTTCCTTTTTTGGCCAATATAGGGATTGCACAACTTGAACAACTTGTTCGAGAAAATAAAACGCAAAAGCTTGATGATTTAGTTGATCGTTTACAAGCAGATGGTCTTATTATTCATGTCAATCCACTTCAAGAATACTTTCAGCCAGAAGGTGATCGCTTTACTCTTGCTCCTCTTGAAACGATTACGAAGTTCTTAGAAGTAACAAAATCAAAAATTGTTGTTAAAGAAGTTGGTCAAGGAATGGGCCCAAAGAGTTTAGAGGCCCTGATGAGTCTACCAATTTCGGCCATTGAATTTGGTGCCTATGGCGGAACAAATTTTTCATATTTAGAGCAACAAAGAGACGTAACTAGTGGTAATAATGAAGGTCTCGGCCTTGCAACTGTTGGCCATACCTGTGATGAGATGGTAGTTATGTTGAACCGAATCATTGCACAGAAAGAAAATGTAAAAGAGCACATTCCTGAGATTATTATCTCCGGTGGTGTAAAGAGTTTTCTTGATGGATATTATTTAATGCAAAAGTGTGATGCCCAAAGTGTCTATGGACAGGCCAAGGGTTTTTTAGAACATGCTTTCAAAGGTGAAGATGCCTTAAGAGCTTACGTAGAGAATCAAATTCTTGGATTAAAGATGGCATACTCTTATTTAAAGATAAGAGACTAAAGTTGGGAGAAATATTTGAGACCGATATCAGGATTTTCAAAACTTACTAAAAACGAAAAAATAAATTACATTGTTCAAAATTATTTGAATAATTCTAATATTGCAAAGAACACAATCAAAAGTTTTTGGCATGAAGATGAAAGTAGTCAAAAAATTTTAGATGAGTTTTCTGAGAATACAATTACAAATTTTGCTTTTCCTTATGGTGTTGTACCAAACGTTTTAATTAATAATAAAATGTACTGCGTTCCAATGGTTATTGAAGAAAGTTCTGTTGTGGCAGCTGCTGCTAAGAGTGCAAAGTTTTGGTTAGACCGTGGTGGATTTCAAGCTGAAATTGTTGACGTAAAGAAGGTCGGGCAAGTTCATTTTATTTGGAACGGAAACCCTGAAGATTTAGAAAATTTATTTATCAACTCTAAAACACAACTAATTGAAAAAGTTAAACCACTTTGTCTTAATATGGAAAAAAGAGGTGGTGGTTTACTTGATTTAAAATTAATTAATAAAACGGACTTAGAAGAAGGTTACTTTCAAATATGGGCAGACTTCAATACTTGCGATGCTATGGGGGCCAATTTTATTAATTCTGTCCTTGAAGCTTTAGGACAAGAGTTTAAATTAATTACTGAAAGTGAATTGAATCAAGAATTACAAGTCATCATGGCCATTCTTTCTAACTACACCCCTGATTGTTTAGTTAAAGTTTGGGTTGAGTGCCCAATTGAAGAACTCAATGATCCAAGCTTTGGAATGTCTCCTGAAGAGTTTGCAGATAAATTCGCAAGAGCCGTTAGAATTGCAAAAATTGATACGAATAGGGCCACAACGCATAATAAGGGAATTTTTAACGGTATTGATTCTGTCATACTAGCTACAGGAAATGACTTTAGAGCAGTTGAGGCCTGTGGACATACTTTCGCAGCTAGAGATGGCCAATATCGTGGACTTACTAATTGCTCTTTAGAGAATGGTCAATTTCGATTTGAATTAGAACTTCCGCTATCAATTGGAACTGTCGGAGGCTTAACGGCCCTACACCCAATGGCAAAAACAACTTTAGATATCTTAGGTAACCCTGATGCAAAAGATCTAATGAAGATTACAGCAACCATTGGTCTTGCTCAGAACTTTTCAGCACTTAGAAGCTTAGTAACGACAGGTATTCAAAAAGGTCACATGAAGATGCACTTAATGAATATTTTAAATCATCTCGAAGCAAATGAAGAGGAAAGGGAAGCAGCAAAGCTAAATTTCGAAGATAAGGTCATTTCATTTCAACTTGTAAGAGAGTTTATTGGAAGCATCAGGAACTACCAGTAAAGAATTTTGAGAGATTAAGAGATAAGAGAGAAGAGGGATTAATGAATATAGAGAATGCACACAGTAATAAAAATAATATAGAAGAACTTCATCAAACTCATGTTGTTTCTTCTGAAAAATATGATCAATTTTTCTACGGAAGAGGTAAGCTTCTTCTTACGGGAGAATATGTAATTCTTGATGGTGCAAAAGGATTGGCCCTTCCAACGAAATATGGTCAGTCTATGGGCGTTCGATACTCTCAAAGCTTCTCTCCAATGCTTCATTGGAAAAGTTTTGACCTCAATGGAGATCTTTGGTTTGAAGCAAAACTTGAGTTTTGGCAATTTAATCTTGTTGAGGGGGAATTAACTCCTGAGATAGAAATGTTGCAGAAGTTACTTCGTGCCGCTAGGTCAGAAAATAAGCATTTCCTAAGAGATGAAGTTGATGTTTCTGTTGATACTCAATTAGGCTTTCCACTTGAATGGGGTCTTGGTTCAAGCTCTACACTTATATATAATATTGCTCAGTGGGCCTATGTCTCACCATTTGAATTACTCTTCAAAACCACTGGTGGTTCTGGTTACGATATTGCCTGTGCTCAGTCTGAAAGACCTCTTGTTTATGAAAAGTTTAAGAATGGACCGAACTGGTCTCCAAGTGAGTTTAACCCTTCTTTCAAAGAAAACCTCTATTTCGTTTATAGAGGACATAAACAAGACAGTAGAACAGGAATTTCACGTTATCGAGATATGAATCTTACTAACAGAGATACTATTAAAAAGATTACAGATATCACAGAGAAGTTTTTAACTTGTAGTGATTTAAATGTATTCAATAACTTAATAATTGAGCATGAGAATCTCATCTCTCAAATCATAGATTACCCACCAGTTAAAGCTGAATCGTTTCCTGACTTCTGGGGAGAGATAAAATCATTAGGAGCTTGGGGCGGAGATTTTATGCTCGCAACTTCTGAAAAATCATTTGAAGAAACAAAGAAATACTTTAATAAGAAAGGGCATGATGTTGTTTTTCAGTTTGATGAACTCATTAACAACACTGAAGCACCAGTAAATGAACTCTTGCACTAAAAGATTAAAAAAATTAGACATAACAAAATCAGGAAGCTCTTCGTGGAGGGCTCCATCTAATATAGCTCTTGTAAAGTACTGGGGAAAGAAAGAAGTTCAAATACCATGTAACCCTTCGGTAAGTTTTACACTTAAAAACTGTTTTTCTGAAACGAGTCTAGCATGGTCACCTAAAGAAGAAGGAAGCTTAACTTATGAGTTCATGTTTGAGGGACAGAGTAAGAAGAGCTTTCATAGTAAACTGGATCAGTTTTTTGAAAAGATTATAGATTATATTCCAGAGCTTAATCACTATCACTTTATTATAAATTCAAAAAATAGCTTTCCTCACTCTGCCGGAATCGCGTCTAGTGCTTCAGCTATGGCAGCTCTTGCATTGAACCTCGTTAGCTTTGAAAGATCACTTGGACTTGATTTAAATGAAGAAGAGTTTATTCAACGCTCAAGCTTTCTTGCTAGAATAGGAAGTGGTAGTGCAAGTCGTAGTCTTTTTGCTGAAGTTGCATGCTGGGGTGATCATCCTATTTTTGGTAATGACCACTATGCTTTAAGCTTCTCTAATGAACTACATTCGAATTTTAAAAATTATAGAGACTCCATTGTTATTGTGGATGATCAAGAAAAAGCCGTTTCCTCTAGAGTTGGACATGCACTGATGAATAACCATCCTTTTGCAAATGAAAGGTTTACTCAAGCTCATGCTAATTATAGTTTATGTTTAAGTGCCTTAAAGTCTGGCGACACTAATAGTTTCATTAAAATCGTTGAAGCTGAAGCCCTAAGTCTACATGCTATGATGATGACTTCGTCAGAAAGTTATATGCTCATGCGACCTGGAACATTACAGATTATAGAAGAGGTTCGAAAGTTTAGAGAACAAACAAGTATTCCTATATGCTTTACATTAGATGCAGGACCGAATGTTCATATTCTATATCCAAGTGACAATCTAGATGTCGTTATGAAATGGTTTAATGATAAAGTAAAAGACTTCAAGGTTATTCACGATGAGCTAGGAAATGGTCCTGAGATGATTCTATAGCCTATGAACACAGATACTTCTAAAAAGTTTAATTCAAAAGTATTACTATTCGGTGAATATACGGTTATAAAACAATCAATGGCCTTGTCGATTCCTTTTGACCTTTTTGATGGTGGGCTGACTTTTAAGAAGGAACAGCAAAAGGTAGATGATAGTGAGTTAAAGGCCTTTAGTAAGTATATGCATAAACTAGATAGGGAAGGTTCTCTTCCTTTTGAATTTGATAGTAGCAGTTTTCAATTTGATGTAGGGCAGGGGTTACATTTCCTCAGTACTATTCCTATGGGCTACGGTGTTGGAAGCAGTGGAGCACTTTGTGCAGCTTTATATGATCGCTATAGTACACCGGTTGAGAAAAATACATTAAACCCATCACAACTAAAAAAGAATTTTGCCTTAATGGAGAATCACTTTCATGGTTCTTCTTCAGGTGTTGACCCGCTTATTTCATATCTCAATAGACCTATCCTTATTGATAAAGGTCAAAAGATGGGGTCAGTTGAACTTCCTACTTTTACAGACCGTAAAGGTGGACTCTTTCTTCTTAATACTGGTCGAAGTCGTAAAACAGAACCATTAGTAAATTTATTCTTAGAGAAATGTAAGAATAAAGATTTCGAAAATTCACTCATTAATGATCTACTGCCACTTACAAACCTTTGTATCGATAGTTTTCTAAAAGGAAACTCTGTTGAGTTAGTAAGTAATTTTAGAAGGCTAAGTGGCTTTCAATTCGAATTGATGGAACCAATGATCCCTACTCTTTTTCATGATATTTGGCGCAAAGGAAATGAAACAGGTGAGTTCTCTTTGAAGTTATGTGGTGCCGGAGGTGGTGGCTTTATTTTAGGAATCACTCCGGATTTCAAAATGATTAGTGAAGCATTAGAAGATTACGAAGTAAGACCCCTCATTAAATTTTAATAAAAAAGGCCACTGAATGAGTGACCTTTTTTTATCCCAAAACATAATCGACATATTTTTACATATGCGGAGTATTCGTATAATTCGTTTTAACATTGGTACTGAAGTCTCTTGCTGCTGTAAATTCCTCAGAATCTTCATTTTCAAGTCTCCAGTCATCAGTTTTCATTGATGCTTGAGCACAAGCTGTATCAAAATGAATAGATTCATCAAACTGCTTATGGACAGTATCGTAAAAAGCTCTTTTGGCCTGAATTCTAGCAACTGGACTTTGCTCAGAAATTGTTTTCATTAGTTCATCACAGGAATCACTGTAGTCGAGGACGAATCCAGAGTTAATTAACCGATCTGATTCAACTTTTTTTGAACTAAGTACCCATTGCCATGCATTTGATTTACCAACAAGCTCTGCTAGAAGTGAAATCCCTCCGCACATTGGAACCCAGGCTTCTTTTAAAAAGTTAAAGTTTAATTGGCCTTCTTTATTTATTAATCTTATATCTGCAGCTAATGCGAGCTCAATGCCCATGGAAGAAGCTCCATTTCTTAAATCACATATTATTGTTTGAGGAAGAGCTTTGTAAGATTGAATGACTCTTTGAAATCGTGCTAGGTATTTATACCTTTTCTCGTCACTCATGATTTTTAATTCGTTCAAGTCAAAGCCAGAACAAAACTCATCTGTTTCAGATGAAATGACCACAGAGTTAACTTCTAGATGTGATGTTAGCCAACTTGCTAAGCCTTCTAGTTCAAAAAGCATTTCAATATTTAAACGATTATTATCTTCAGGTCTGTTTAAAAAAACCTTGATACTTCGTGTGCTGGTATCGAGAATTACTTTAAGAGTATTGTAGTTAAATAGCATTTCAACCTTCCTTGGTTTTTTATGCATTAGTAACATGGCTTCAGTCTTCCTTGCTGAAACTGTATTTATTGTTTCAAATTTTTGGGTCTAATGTCAAAGACCCTGTTAAAAAAACAGGGTCAAGTGAGATAAAGTTGGAAGTGCTGGAAATTTGACGAATAGTAGTGAACTATACTCGGAAAAATATTCCTTACTATCCTGAGGATAGTATCGAAATAGTCTTAACTATTTCGATTATTCTGAGTCTTCTAGAAATCTTTCAGCTCTAATTGCCGCCATACAACCACTACCAGCGGCACTAATGGCCTGTCGGTAATATGAATCTTGAACATCCCCGCAAGCAAATACCCCAGGAACATTAGTGTCTGGGTGAGGTGCATTTGTAGGAATGATATAACCAGCTTTATCGGTGTCAATCTGACCTTTCAAAAAACCAGTATTTGGAGAGTGTCCAATTCCCATAAAAAGACCGTCTGTTTCTCTTAGATTTGTATCATTAGTTTCTGAGTTGAAAACCTTGATGCCTGTAACTCCAGTTTCATCATGGACAATTTCTTTAACTTCACTATTCCAAACAAACTCTATTTTTGGGTTTTTTAAGCATCTTTCCTGCATAGGTTTTGAAGCTCTTAATGTATCTCTTCTATGGACAACATAAACTTTTGAAGCAAATTTTGTTAAAAAACTAGCTTCTTCCATGGCCGTATCTCCACCGCCAACAACATGGACAACTTTATCTCGATAGAAAAATCCGTCACATGTGGCACAGGCACTAACACCTTTACCGATTAACTCTTTTTCATTTTCTAGTCCTAAGTATTTTGCAGATGCACCTGTTGATATAATAAGGGTGTCTGCTAAAAACTCGTCACCATTTTCACATTTTAAAGAGAAGGGTCTTTTTGAAAGATCAACATCTTTTACATGTGTTGTAAGAAATTCTGTTCCAAAGCGCTGTGCTTGTTTTTTCATATTGGTCATAAGGTCGGGACCCATAACTCCTTCAGGAAATCCTGGGAAGTTCTCTACGTCAGTAGTCGTTGTTAATTGTCCGCCAGGCTCATGACCTTCGATAACTAATGGTTCTAGATTTGCTCTAGAAGCATAAAGAGCAGCTGTATAACCAGCAGGACCACTACCAATAATGATGACATTTCTTGTTTTCATAAATTTACCTTTTAGTTCTTAGAATTGAGAAAATTATTCGTTTTCACCTAATAAGATTTTAATATGTTCAGGTCTATCGTCTTTGTCTGGGTTAAGCTCATAAAAAGCTTTAACAGAGATTAATTCGTCAGTATTATCAATTTTTCGAGTTGTTTTAAACTCTTCATCTGTAATTGTGCAATTATAACGAAATATTTGCTTTGTTTTCTTTCTAGCCATGCGTTATCCCCAATAGATTCTTATATTATTCAACTATTTATAGATTTTTTTTCATCTTTGAGCAAGAGCTAAATATTAGATGAAATATGAAGCAAAATCTTAAGAAAAATTGTCTTCTTTCTCGCAATAAAGGCCGATTGTGTTAAAATATAATAAGTTACAAGATATTATTATCGTTTTTCAAGGAAGAAAAATGAAAAGTGTTTACCTCAATCCATTGATTCTTGCGTTATTGTTGGGAACTTCTGTTTTTGCGCAGCATGGTAAAGTCGTAAGAGTTAAGGAGATTAGTACTTCTAAAAAATCTGTCATTGTTGATAACGGAAAATTTGAAGGAGTAAAAATTGGGACGAAAGGTAAACTCTACTTTGTTGATAAATCACTATGGTTTAAGAAACCAAAATATATCTTTATCGCCGATGGCGAGGCCATAAAAGTTCATAATAATTATAGTTACTGGTTTTTAAGAAATATTGAAAACTATAGTCTCATTGAAAGGGATAAAGAGATTGTTATTTTTGATATTTCAAATGACCAAAGACGACCGTTAAAAGTAAGACATACAAAGAATGTTGGAGATAGACTTTATAAAAATAAGAGAGATAAGAGTGTACCTGAAGATTTGGTTTTTTTAGAAGACCAATTTAAAAGTTCTGAAAAGCTTTTTGAGTCTTATCCAACAAAAGCGCAGGATATGGAGATTGTTGAAAGTACTCCATGGGTTGGAAATGGAGAAGAAGTTGATGAAAACTTTAATCAAATAAAAAAAGTTAAGTATTCACCACCAAGAGAGACGGCCAAAAAAATCTCAACAGTAAAAGATTCAAAAAACTTTGAAGTTTTTGATTTAACGACAAAAGGTTCAACAAAGAAACTATCAAATTTAAATAGCGGAATTGAGAGCCTTTATTATACTCAAGAAAGAGATGCTTCAGAATCTAAAAGAGATAGTGATTATCAATCCATTTATAAACAGATGAAACAAGCTAAATTTCAAAAGGAAATTGTTTCACCTTCTGCTATTGAGAAAGTTCGTGCTGGTGGTCCACTTCATAGCTCAGGTCTATCTGATGATCAACTAAGAGACTTTTATATAAGATCAGGAATAGAGAAGGAATTAAGAAGACAAAAGTCTGTACTAGAAGAAAAAGCATCTCACGAGATTAGTATTAGGTATGCTTCAGGTATTAGTGATAATTCATCCGCAGCAGACCCCAACCATCAAAGTGCTGATTACTCCATTTCGTTTGGTTATGAGTTTCATTTGGCCAATAGTTTGGAGAGTCTAACCGACTTTACTCTTGAAGCTCAGTTTGAAAGAGGGATTGGGCATTATGATATAGGTGGTATCAATGGTCGCTTTTCTGAAGCCTCAATTAAAATTCATGGGAATTGGTATTTTTGGAATGCTCCTTCTAAATTAAATAAGTATTTACCTTATGTCGGAGTAGGCTTTAAAAGAGGTAACGCTGATGTCACTTCTTTTAGCCTTACTAATGATTACTCATATTCATTTGTTTCACTTCCTGCTTATCATCTCGGACTTAAGTATCGTTTTAAGGCAGGTGATACAGTCGATGACTTCGTTAAGATTGGAGTAGGTCTTAACTTTATGATCACTCAGGAAGCAATCAAATATACGGCAATAGAAACGTTAAATGATAATATAAATTCAGACTTTGTTAACTCACAAACGAAAATGGTTTTTGGGGTTAATTTTTATTTTTAATGATGTGATTTGAGGATAATATGAAAATACTTAAAACAGTAAAATATTTTATGATACTCACTATTTTAATAGGTTCAGTCAGTGCTCTTGAAATAAATGAGAAACTAACTACCAGATTCTTAAAAGTAAGTGCTAGTAAAAAGACTGTTTTAATAAATAGAGGCTTAGAGGATGGTTTGGTCGTAGGTGATCATGCAAAGTTTTTTCTAACGACAGGTGTAATTGCTCGTGGTGTAGTTGTTAAATCATCTCCAACACGATCTATTTGGAGTATTTATAGAATCATTGATGTTAATTCCGTTTTTCCAGATAAGGTAGTGAATATCAAAATTACAACACCTGTTAAGGTAACAGAGGACCCAACCAAGAGTGTTTATGTGACAGAAAGTCCTATCGAAACAACGATTTTAAGAGAGAGAATTTCAGAGGGGATGCCTACAGGGAGAGTTTTAACTGAAGGTGATCAAAAAGAACTTGCTTCCTTTAAAGAGGATAATCAATTCCTAATGGGTAACGCCAATACAAGTGGCGAAGATCCATCTCAATAACCTAAGTAGTACAATAGAATATGGCGAGCGCGGTTCATCTAATGGGCAAAGTGCTACAGTCGATTTTTCACTAGGAGTAGAGAAGTACTTCTATAAACCTGGTAGCTTTCTTAATAAATTGAGTATTAGTGGAATTGTTCATAGCTCTACAATTAAGAGTGACTCTGTTCAAGGTCAGCAAGTTACAAGTACTGTTTTAGAATATGGATTGAGTGCGAGTTATCACTTTCTACACAGTCCATTTACATATGGTCGATTTATTGGTTTTGGTACTGTTGGTGCTGGAGTTGGTGATGCAAGTGATACGATTGACTTTCTCGATCCGGACTCTACTCAAACAAGTAATACATTCTCTGGCTCCTCTAACTTTCTATATTTAGGTGGGGGGGTTAAATATTTTACCAAGAGGGGCTTTGGTTTTAGAGGGGTTCTTGATTATTACAAAAGATCAGAGAGTTATGTAATAGAAAATGAAGATGCGACGTATACAAAAGTTGTCTCAGGACCGCGTTTACTTATGGGAATTGCTTATCGTTGGTAAGTGGACTTAGATAACAAAAGATAACAAAGACTATAAGAAGTTTTCAATATCTTGATCTTCTACTTTAATAAATTTATTTAACTCGCTCTTTATACTTTTAAAAAAAGATGAGAATTCTTCATCATTAGGCCAATGCTTTCGACTATCAATTCCTAAGCGTCTCTTTACTAGATCTTCAAATGTTTTCGGAAGCTCATATTTTAAACATTCAAGAACACAATTTATAGATATTGGATCCTCTTTGAAAGAGAGTCTACTTGAGTTTCTTCTTAAGGGAGATAATGTTTTATTTGGATTGAAGGGTAGGTTATAAGCATGACAAACCTCTTGTACGATATCTTGGGCCATCACACGGAAGGTTGTATATTTTCCACCTATAATAACGTAAGTTGCGATATCAGGTTGTATTACTTTATGTTCTCTTGCCGTTTTTCCTTTAGTACTAGAGGCATCATCTTTTACTAAAGGGCGAATGCCACAAAAGGTTGAGAGGATATCCTTTTCCTCAATATTTGACTCTGGAAAGTAGTGTTTTAAATTTTCAAGTAAGTAGTCAATATCTTTTTGACTAGCAGTTAAGTCAAAAAGTTTTTCTTCTACATTTGTTTCAGTTGTTCCTACAAGTATCTTCTTACCTTGAGGTATTACAAAAATAACTCTTCCGTCTGCTGGAGTTAGCACAACCGGACCATCTAACTTTAAAGAATTTTCTTTAATCCATAAGTGACTACCTTTTGAAGGTAGAAGTTTTGGACTCCAATTAAAAATATCAACTTTCTTTAAAACGTTGTCAGTAAAGGGACCGGTCGCAAATATTAATTTGTCACAAGTGATGTTCAATTCCTCACCTGAGAGTTCATCTTTTAAAGTAACATGATAGACATCTTTAATTTTGCTAACACTTTCAAAAGAGAGATAGTTCTCAGCTTTGCAATGAGGATTTTCAAGAGCATCGTATATTACTTCAAGGGTTAGCTTTGCATCGTCAACGACTGCGTCTGAATAAACCCCTGAACCCTTTAACTTTGTTTTTTTTATTTCAGGAAAATGTTTAATGGTTTCTTCTTTATTATAAATACCATGAGAAGTATTTTGAAAACTTGATAAAAAATCATAAAGAAAGAGTCCACACCTAATCATCCATAAAGGTCTTTTGTCATCTTGATAAACAGGTATAGCAAATCTTTGTTCATAACATAGGTGAGGAGCTATTTTTAACCATAAGTTTTTTTCATGGAGAGCTTCAAATACAAGTTTAAAGTCGAAGTTTTCAAGATATCGTATTCCCCCGTGAAGCATCTTGGAACTGGCCTGTGATGTTTGACTGGTGAAATCTTTCTTATCTATGAGAAGTGTTGGAATGCCATGTAGTGATAGATCTCTAAAAATACCTGCACCAACAATACCACCACCTACAATTAAACAAGGATAGTGTGAGTCAATACTCCTAGAGTTCATCGACTATCACTCCATTTCCTGAACAAGTAATTTTATAAAGGATTGATGTGGTATCATCACTTTCTTTTTGTACGAGAGGTGACATTTGAAAGTTTATACCAACAATGGCATTTGCTTCAATCTTGTAGGCCATGGCCTGTAGTTGAGATACAAGTTCTTTGTAGGTATCATTTATTCCGAATTCATATTTAGATTCTTCTTGTGCTGATGAATCTTTAAGTAAGATATCTAGAAACTCTTCTTCCGATTGATCTTCTAAGAGCTTTGTTGATTTTTTTAATGATTGTAAATCAACATCTTCAACCACTGAGTGTGAAGTTAAAAGATCTAAATACTTTACAATTTTATGGCCTTCTATTGTTGGAGTTGTAACCGCAAGAATTGACTCCATGGCAACTTTCTTTTCTTTGATAACTAATTCTTCGCTAATATTTTGCTTTAGGTTGTATTTGCTAACCAGACCTTTACTGTCATGGCTATAGCTTTTACTTGGATGTAGTTGATCGCTTAGACCAACAAGTATATTACAATCAAAACGTCTCATTTTATGGGCCAAGTAAATGGCACTGTATTCTGAAATTTGGCTAATGAGTAAACTTCCAGACTCCATCATTTCTCTAAGAGATTGCTCATCGCTATCAGGACATAGGCCATGCTCTTTCATTAATATAATAATGTCGTCGGCATCATCATGAAACTTAATATCTCTTAAGATAATGCTGAACGGGGGATTACCGCCGTGGCTAACAACCCCATAGGATATACTATTTCCAAAGTCTTTTACATCACTAAAATTCTCTCTTGGAACAGAAGTTTCTTTTGGTGGTGTAGTAGAGGGTTCTAGATTTGATGGAAGTTCTTCGAATGTATTATCTTCTTCAACTTCAAGTGAATCACTTTCAGTTTCTGCATCAGCTGAGT
>JAONMX010000021.1 GCA_028378565.1 Bacteriovoracaceae bacterium | reverse complement strand
CAATATGAACATTTTTTGTTGCATGAACTTTAACATTTGTTTTTGTAATGATTGCGGTAGTCTTTTCTGTCGTGTAGTTATCAGCTGCTGCTGCTGCATTACTTACAGTATCTTTGTTAGATTCATATTCTAGTTGCCCTAGACCAAGTCCAAATGACCAATCGAAATAGATAATTTTATTAAAAGTATTTATTTTTCCATAGAATGGTGACCATACGGCATTAATCCCCATGAGAGACTTTGATCTTCTCACAAAGGGGACTGAACCATTTATACGGTTTAAGTTATTATAATTATCGTTATCTTGATTTGAGTAACTACTAAAGGTGCCTTCTATGGCCCATTCTTCTGTAAGGTAATGACCAACATTAAATTTTCCACCAGTGGTATCTTGATAAGCATTGTTGATGCCCATGATATAGCCAATGTCAGCGTAAGTTTTTCTTTTTTTCTTATAGACCTTGTTTTGAAGAACATAAACTTTCTTATCTGGGTCTAACCATAGAAAGTCATACAAGTCCTCTTCGGCTGCATGAGAATGAATAATGGTGCTTAATACAAGTACTAAGCACCAAAAGAGGGGGGAAGTTCTTAAGGCGAATAAATCTTTCATTATATCTCCGAACACTTTTGGTAAAATGCTATAACGATTGATCCAGCTGCTGGTATCGAGTTAGCATCAAACTTGATTGAGTGAGAGTTACTATCGTAAGTCCACCCTTGATTTACTTCATTTCCATTAACTGTAATTCTGATATCACCATCAATCGGCGTACCGCTTAATGGGAAAGTATCTAGTAGGTCTAAGATTGATCCACCCATATTAGTTAGTGTTTGATAGAAGTCTTGGTTGATATCAGTTGAAACACCATTTGTTAGGTTTGTTGCTTCAACATATCTATCACCAAGAGATCCCCATCTTTTTGAAGGACCAATTTTCTTTAGTACAATTGCGTATGTTTTCAACTGTCCTCTTTTGTCTTTAAGAGAAAAGAGTGAATCTACATAGCTTTGAACAGCTTGTGATGATCGGTCTTCCTCATCAGATACGTAAACAAGTACTAAGAAGGCATCATCTCTAACAAAACTTGGGTATCTTTCAAAGAATCTCTGTGAAGTGTGAAGTCCCATTTCTTTAGGTGAACCTCTTGTTCCAACTTTAATAAGATTCTTGAAATCGTTAATAAAAGCTTGCTCGTTGTTTTGAGCAGCGACTGAAGTTAAAGAACTAAAGTTACCTCTAGCAAGACCAGCTCTTCTAGGACGACCGTCAGTCGTTGTGATTCCCATAGTGAAATCAATATCTCTAACAATAAACTCTCGAATAAAGGCCTCAAAATTATAACTTAAAGAAGATTGCTCATTTCCCATAGATCTAGAGTCATCAATAACCCAAAGGATATCAACTTTACCTTCTCTTTCTGTATTTTGAGTAAAAGAGTCTTGTGCATTTGTAGGAGAACCGACTGAACAAACTCCACCTGTAGGATCACCACCACCATTTGTAGGATCACCACCACCGTTTGTTGGATCACCACCACCATTTGTCGGATCACCACCACCATTTGTTGGATCATTAACATCCGCAATTGGTAGGTCTGGAATTTCTAATATTTCTTCAGGAGCATCAGGAATACCGACACCCTCTAGGAAACTTTTTTCATAGAACTCTTGTTGATTACACCCCGTGATGAGTAATGCAATTAAGGGATAGGCGAGTGACATTTTAAATGTACTTGACGTAAAAATTTTCATAAGGGCTCTCCGTCAGTATTGGGTATATTATTACAACATTGTTAGTGCCCTAGCTTACGTACAACTTACATAACCCAAAGACTCTTCGCTCTTACAATTTAACATGTTTTTTAAAGTTCCTACAATGCACATAAAAATGATGACGGTTAAATGGTTAATAATTAAAAGGGTGTTTTTGTTAAGTGTTGATAATTAAAAACACTAACAATAGTAGAAAGATATCTTTCGAATGTGCCAACAAATATAGGTAGTAACTCGAATTTTAGTAGTTTAGAGAAACTCTAAAATAATATTTTTTAGTGAGGTTGTTAGTTTATGGGTCTCATTTTCAACCATTTGAAAGCTTCCAGAGAAAGAATATTTTTTTTGAAAGTCATGATATCTTTGTTGAGCTAATTCTGGAGTGACGATAACATCGGCGACCCCTTGAAGCTGATCAACTCTTGGGCATGAGAATGTGCTTAGCAGATCATACCGAAAGCTACAGTTAATTCCGATAATGTGTTTTACTGCTTCTACTTCTTGAGCAATGAAGGGGGAGAGGTAGCCTCCCTGAGAATATCCAACCAAAGTAATATCTTTCTTATGGTGAAATTTGTTATGCAAAAAATTTTTAATCCAAGAAGCAGGTGTTGTTACCGGAATGATATACTCATCACTTTGAGCATCGTAGAAATACCACGCATAACCGTTGAATAATTTCTTTTTATCAGGAGTTGTATCAAGGGGAAATCTTCCTACAAGAGGAAAGGGTGCTTGAATGAAAATAGCATGTTTGTTTTTTTTCTTACAATCTTTATTGAAGTAATTATAAAGAAAAGTCATGTCTTGAGAATAACCATGGAGGAAGACATAGAGCTTTTCGCTACTATCTTCTGCTGCTTCTTTATAATGTAATTCTAAATTAAGTGGTGTCTCTTCTTTCATTTAGGTAGGAATACCTAGTAAAATACAAAGTGGCCATAGAATTGAAGCGGTAAATAAAGGAATGGTTAAGTTATCATCAATCCTCAGCGGAATCATTTCAAAAGAAGAAACAATAAAACTAGTGAGAAAACTGGTAAGAACTACTGAGCCTACCATTCCCGATTCAAGAGATGTCCACCATGCGAGAACACTGAAACTAATGATGAATGTTGAAGTAAAGAAAGCAAGTGAGCCTTCTAAACTTTTATTTTTAACAATTCTCGTTTTTCCAAATCGAATTCCAAAAATAGCTGATAGTGGATCCGCTACTGCCAGTGTGTAAATAGCAATGAGGGCCACGACTTTTGGAAAAGTTATAAGTGTTAGCAGTAATCCCATTACATAGGGAACACCGGCACTTTCTTTTAGTTGTTCTTCAGCTCTAAAGAGATATTTATTAATGATTGAGATATTGGAAGATAGCTCAGGATAGTTAATTCTAATTTGTTCTAGAACATAGACCACACAAGCAAAGAAGCCGAGAATGTAAATGGCACGAGAGTGAGTCAGTAAAAATTGATAAACAAGACCTACGGTAATTCCCATACTCATATGAAAAAGACGTCTTGGGATTTGAAGATCTTTTCGAGTCGCACTTGGTGCTCCGTCAGGTTTTGAATTTTCAATTTTTTTACTTTCTTCTATACTTCCCTCAACTGGTTGAGTTGCTTCCATGAATACCTCTTATAAATAATTGATATCTATTTATCGGTATAAAATCATGTTAATTTTAGAAGAAAAGACTAATGCTCAGGTATTCTCTGTTGCCAGTTGACTCGTCGGTGTAGTGGGGATCTTGGTCTCATAGGTACCGCTATCTTCGTTCTTAACTTTATGATGGCCAATACTTTGTCTGGTGATTCGAGAGTAGAGATCCATTTTTGGGTTGAAGATAAAGTTTAGGATGAGTTTCGTCCATGATGTATGAGCATAGAGATTATCATAGAATTCTGGGGCCATGGCCTTTAGCTTTGGAAGGTTATTCCAAGGAATTTTATAAAGATCGTGATGCTCGTTGTGGTAACCAACATTAAAACTAAGTCGATTTAAGATGCCATAGTAAGAATAAGTTTCTTGCCCTTCTTTATAGACATAATGTTCTTGAATCCATCTAGCTCCAACAGGGTGAAGACCAATACTAAAGAATGTTGAAATCATGAGATAACCTAGAACTTTTGGTCCTAAGAAGTAAAAGATCAAGATGTCAGCAACAATCACTATAAGGATATTGAAGAAAGTCCAAGTATCTAGGACTTTTCCTTTCTTTAGTCTTGAAGGTCTTACTCCTTCAACAAACATAAAGAAAACAAACCAAAGGGCCTTTCGCCACCAAATATTTTTAACAAGCTTGGCCTCCCAATGATTGGCCAGATCGGCATCATAATCATATTCACTCATATGGGCGTGGTGAAGCAGGTGAAATGTTCTAAAACCTAGAGCTGAAGGAAATCCTTGAGGGATATTACAAATAATTCCCCAGACCTTATTGGCGGTTTTACTTTTGGCCACAAGGTCATGACAGGCTTCATGAAGCATCACAAAGAGTGAGTGACTGGCAAAAGCACCTATAAAGAAAGCAGTGAAGACTATCCACCACCATGAAATGTCATTTGCTTGCATTAAATAACCAATGGCAAATTGCAAGGCCACAACTGCTAATATAAGAGGGCCTGACCAAAGGTTTGGACCTAAGAGAGATCTAACTTCTGGGTATTTTTTAAGTATTTGCCTCGAGCGAGAAGCGTGAGGATTCTGTTCTTTAGTGTCTGTGTAGGATGTGTTCATAAGTAATGCAGTAAAGCATATAAATTCATATATGAAAATACTTAAAAATAATGATATAGCTTTAGGGAAATCAATAAATGCATACTTATAAATTTGTGCATGAAGTCTAAATTCACGGAGTCGCTTTGACAGAAGTAAAAAAGAACCATTTCTTAATGCCTATGATGAAGGAATCAGAAGCATATACAACAATGGATATTATAGAGTCTTGGATAGAAAAAGGTGGGGATCTTTCTTTGCTTCCGATTCAGCCGCTCTATCTTTCACTTAAGTCATTACCTGAAAATCAAGCAGCAGTTTATCTTGAAAGATTGAACGCAGAACAAAGGCAACTCTTTTTAGATTTAGATCTTTGGGAAAAAGATGGAATAGATGTTAAGGAATTTCAGTACTGGGTGAGTGCTTATGCTCAGTCTCCCAATGATGATATTCGATACGAGTTTGCTTCCAGTGCAGACTTTTTACTTTTCTTAAAAAGTAAGTTTCATATTTCAACTTTTGATACTGATGATCCTCAATATCCCGATCATGATAACTATTTTTTGACGGAAGATAATCTACTACTGATTGAGTTTGATGAGGATTACCCTGACTTAGATGCTCTCAGACAAACAATTAAGGATCTCTATTCTCACCTTGGTGTTGAAGGGGCCTACACAACTCTTTTTAAATTAATTTCTGAAAACTTCATGACTCTTCAAGAAGAAGAGTATGATTTAAAGAAGGGAAGACTGGCCGATGCTGGCTTTGTTGATTATTACGATTCTTTGAAAATTGAAAATTGTTTTCCAAAAATAGAACTACTCGATAATTTCTTAATGAAGAAAGAGAAAATAGTAGTGGGAGTTGATGACTTTTCTAAAAGACAAATTTTACACCGAAGTGCCTTAGTTCCTTTCAAAGAAAAATTATTAGAAGTTAATGAAGAGATGAGTAAGATCACAAATCAAAAAAGAGGTGAGTTCTTACAGTTTAACTTTATTAGACTCGTGAATGGTGCGATTTCCAGCCGCTCCAGTCTCAAAGATGGTGCCGTTGCCGTTAGTAGAAGTGCCACTCGAGTAAGGTCTCTTTTAGAGTTAGGTTTAGATTACATAAGTAAATTTAATCAACTAGGAAGACTAAAATTAAAAGAAGATGAGAGTATCTTTGACTACTTTGACTTCACCGAAATCTATAAAGTGGGTCATTCCCTTATTCAAATTGAGCAAAAGAAAATTAAGAAGGCCATGAGAGAGAATACGATTGAAGATGAAGACGGTTTTCTTGGTAATTATTGGGGAGAGTTTTTAGATAATTCATTTCTTGAACCAACACAGCTTTTAAATGTTGAGACGGGAAAGAATGATGAAATCCTTCAGACCAGTCAATTGGAGAGATTTAGAAGTTTAGCTGAATCTTTTTGTTCTTTCGCCCCTTTTATTAGGCAGATGAAGGTTGCTTATGATCAATTAATTGAGCAAGGACTTTTACAAGATTCTTATTATTTAAACTATAGTGTGGATCAAATAGATTTTGAGGCCATTATCCTAAGTAGTTTTGCTAATCATATCAATGGTGCTTATAAGAATTCTGAACAAAGAAAGATGGGACTTACCTTGAAAGAGTTTATCGCTTTTTCAGAAAAAGTGTCCAATAACGATGAAGGTGTCCTTATTGAGAGGAAAGTTTTTGATGTGATGGGCAATGATTTTGCAGATAAGTTTGGCATGTCTGAGGTTTCAGGTTTTTGTGACTATATGTATTTAATTCTTAAAGAACAAATAGAAGGTTATAATTTTAGAGAGCTAGATGAGAAAGACTTTGCTCATGTTGGTGGCCCTATTATTTTCATGAGTCACTAGAGAATTAACATTAGTGACTTATAGAATTACTTCACAACTTTTCTAAAGAATTCATCCATACTTAACATGTAATTAGAATTTTTCACATTTAGTGTAGCGATGAGCTCTTCTCTACACATGGCCATAGAGTCTTGTTGTTCTTTGATGAGAGTCTCTATTTGATCATACTTTTCTAATATTTTAAGTTTTGTGGAAAAGAGATCATCGACTTTCTTTAATCGTTCATTTTCTTTTAAAAGATAGTCATAGATTTGATAATCTTCTAATTGATCTTTCTTTTGTTCAACGGTAGTGGTTTTCTCACCAGTAATCAGGTCGATTGCTTCTTCAAAGCCTTCGAGATCTTTTTTCTTTTTTGGAGGAAGAACAACTTTTTTAACCATTGAGCATCCTTATGGATTCAAGAACTTTTTGATAGAAATTATTTTCTTTTGTAATGTTGAAGAGCTCTTTATTTTGGTAAGAGCGAGCTTTCATTTTATCAAGCTCCATTTCAATATCATGATTCTTAAGTTTATCTAACATCAGTTTCGTTTTGTTTAAGAGGGTCATCTCTCTATTCTTAAGTCTTTTAATTCTTTTTACAAAGTGTCTTGGTAGTTGAGAGGTATTATTAACAATTAAAAGACCTTCATAGTGATCCAGTGCAGGGCTTACAACATAAAAAGGGTAGGGAAAGCGAATATTAATATTCATATCTGTGATAATTTCATAAACAGTTTCTAAGATACTAAGGGTTTCTTTTTTATCCCTAGATTCTAAATAAAGATAAAGGGGATAATCACCTAATTGGCATTTAATAAAGGCCTCTACTAATCCTTCTTTACTAAAATCTGTTACTTCAATAGATGAAAAAATTGGTAATTTCATATTCTTATTATACTTGAATTTATGGCTGTTAAAAACGCTTTAATAGGTTAAAATGAAAAGGAATTAAATATTAAGGCCAATAATTTTATGATTGAATTATCTTTTGTTAACTTACCTGACGCTTTTACTTACTTATTAAGAAGTAATATGCAGTCTTCTGGTAAAACCTATTCTGGTCTTAGGTCTTATTTAAATGTTAATAAAGGACTTAAGGGGATTATCGAGAAGTCTTTCAAGGACATTGACCGAGACTGTCGTTTTGATCGAATTATTAATTCATTAGGTTGGTTAGGACTTAGAGATAGGCTGGCCGCTATTTTTTTAGAGCATCTTCATCATGGATTCTTTCCCCATGAAGTAAGTCTCGTTCAAATTTCTCCAGTTTTAAATTTTGAAAATAAACTTAAAAATTCTAATATAGAGGGATTCAGTAGAGCTTTTATGTTGGGTTTCTACCTTTCCTTTGTTTACCACGAGAATGTAAAGGATATCCTCGATGAACTAGTTGATGATAAGGTGCTTGAGTTTTTAAAAAATGATTGTAAGAAGAATCAAAAACTAGATGTTTTCTTAATTTCTCTCTATTATTTTAGACAATTTTTGGGAGATGATATTTTTAAGCTCTTAAGACAAGGAACTTCTTATCAGGAAATATTCTTTAACTTAGGTGAAAATGAACAACGTATCATGACAAAGAATCTCTTGGGCTACAAGGCCTCCATCAATGAAGATGACCTCTTTGTTGATCAGACCATTTAGGATTGTTTTATGACAAATAAAGTTTGGAGTTTATTAGAGGATTTAAACCAGAAGAAGGGAATCACTGAAGTGGTGATCAATGGTCCAAAAAAGGTCTTCGTTGAAAGAGCAGGGCAATTCATTCAACTAAACTATCCTATTCCTCTTGAAGACCTCCATGATTTTGCTAATGAAGTAGCAAATAATAACTCAACGAGTTTTTCTGATGAAGATCCGATTATTGATGGAAGACTTCCTGATGGCAGTAGAATCAATATTATTCACGAGAAGTTTTCCCAAGGTGCTCCGGCAATTACCATTAGAAAGTATTTAAAATCGATTAATAGCTTTGATCAAAACCCAAATATTTTCGGCCTCAATGAACATTGGGTAAAATTATTGAAGGCCATGGTTAGCTCAAGAATGAATGTGATTGTCTCTGGGGGAACAGGGGTTGGTAAAACAACTTTTATGAACCTGATGTTAGCGGAACTTTCACAGGCAGAGCGAGTGATCACCATTGAAGATACTATTGAGCTAGCGATTAATATCCCCAATGTGGTGAGACTTGAAGGATCCTTTGCAGGAAAGAATAAAAATGGAATTGGGGCCAGAGACCTCGTTAGAAATACTTTAAGAATGAGACCTGATCGCATTATAATTGGTGAAGTTAGAGGGGGAGAGTTATTCGATCTCTTACAGGCCATGAATACTGGTCATGACGGTTCAATGAGCTCTGTCCACGCAAGTAGTCCAGCGGAGTGTTTATCAAGAATCGAAAATTTATTTTTAATGGCCGGCTTTGATGTACCTAACCATGTTGTAAGAAAACAAATTGCCATGGGAATTGATTTTATTATTCAAATTACACGAGACCGTGAAGGTAATAGAGTGCTTGGAAGTATTCTAGAGCTAACGGGGATGGAAGGAAATAATATTCTTAGTCAACAAATTGCCCTAAGAGAAGAAGGGGAAATTGTCAGCACTGGGATTACTCCAAAGAATATTGAAAAGCTTTGTCGCATGGGTGGCCTTGAGAAGGATTTTTTTAACCAATGATTGAATATATAATTCCAAACAATATTGACGATAGAGTGATTGCCAAGGCCTCAAAGCTTTTGTCTGAAGGGGGAGTGGTTTGCTTTCCCACTGATACCAATTGGATTTTAGCGGTAGATCCTTTCTCTAAAAACTCTTTAGAAAAACTCCATAAATATAAAGGTGAGGAGAAGTCCAAACATTTTAGTTTACTGTGTGATAGTTTTAGTCGTGCCAGTGAAGTGGCGGTTATTCCTGATAGTTGCTATAAGCTTCTACGCAATAAAGTTCCAGGTCATTATACTTTTATTTTTGAATCCACTAAAAAATTGGGGAAGGTGATTAAGGCCAGTAAGACTGATCGAGAAGTTGGTCTTAGGTTTTGTCCTTTAGATTATGTTCATAAATTACTAATGACCCATGACCAAGTTTTAGCCTCCACCAATATTACAAAAGAAATGCTGGGAATGAATGAGTCTGATGATATTTATAGCTACTTAATAGAAGAGAAATTAGGCCATCAAATTGATATGATTCTTGATCCAGGTGAGTATGATTTTGTTGGTCCCAGTACCATTTATCGTTTTGTCAGTGATGAAATTCAACTAGTTAGAGAAGGCTCAGGAAAGCTTATTTAGTTCGCAGATTCCTGTAGTTTGTGTCTTAACTAACTGAAATAAAACATTACTTTCATTAATTAAAAATAATTATATAGAAAGGTTTATCGCACTGCATTATTGTGTTTTTATATCTTCACATTTACAGGTGGTACGTTGGTGAAAACGAAAAAATCTTTAAAGAAATATTTGAAAAATACTTTCAAGCTAGAGAAGAAAAAGCACTTCAAAGAGCTTCAAGAATTATTAGAAATAACAGAAGTTAGCTTGGATCAAAATCTTAATGTTCATTTTATTCACTTAGCTGAAAATTTTGAAGTTGAGTTTAAACAAGCTGTTGCTGGGTAACCAAAAACTCGATCTAAAGTGGGCATTCTCTAAACCGAGTCTTTGGTGTGGAGGGATGTAAAGCTCATGCCTTACTCATTAAATTCTTTGTGACTTTAAAAACTTTACTCGTGTACCGCTGACAGTGCTCTTTGTTGCAGGGTTTTGTTGGTGTGAGTGTGTAGAGATATCCTGTTCCTTAGACACGCTATTTTTAACAGCAGTATTGGAAGAACAAGATCCAAGAAGAAATAAAATAGAAAAAATATAGATAGCACCGAAGAGTGGTACACGAGTATAAACTTTTTTAGATTTCGTATTCATTACTTTATCCTTTGAAAAATCATCGTTGATCATTCGTTAAATAAAGTATGTCAGATTGAAATGTTAGGTGTGTTATGTGATTGTCAAATGACGGTAATTTTTAAAGTAAAATCAATAACTTTCGTGACTGGTTGCGTTGTTGGCAATAGCAACTCCCGCACTTGTTCCAAGCCTCGAAGCTCCAGCTTCTATCATGGTTTGAGCTGATTGAGCGTCTCTAATTCCACCACTGGCCTTTACTAAAGCTTTCGTGCCAACAGTTTTCTTCATGAGCTTAACATGCTCTACAGTAGCTCCTGCTGTTCCAAATCCTGTACTGGTTTTTACAAACTGAGCATTGGCCTCAACACTTAATTCACAGGCCTTAATAATTTCATCATTATCTAAAAAACAAGTTTCTAAAATGACCTTTAAAGGAATTTCACCACAAGCATCTTTAACCGCTTTAATATCACTTTGAACAAGAGTCCAATTCTTATCTTTTATGGCCCCAACATTGATCACCATATCAATCTCTCCAGCACCGCAAGCGATGGCCTGCTTGGCCTCAAAAGCTTTAACAGCTGACTGGCTTGCTCCTAGTGGAAAACCAATAACCGTACAAACTTTTACGTCACAATCTTTAAGTTGCTCACTGGCCAACTTTACTTGGCAAGGATTTACACAGACAGTAGCAAACTGAAATTTCTTGGCCTCTTCACAGAGAACTTTAATTTGCTCAGAAGTGGCCACTGGTTTTAAAAGAGTGTGATCTATTGTGCTTTCTATTTTCATATCTTAATCCTTTGCTATATGGTGACTTAAGTTATGAGAAAAATCTTGTCTATCAGCGTTACGTTTGACAAAATTTCAATGAATTAAACTATAAAAAGGTAAAAAATTTGTTTAAGGCCAGATGGTATAACAACCCTGTCATTATCTTTATCTTCTCTTTAGCCGCACTTGGCTTTTCTCTGTATTTCTATATTGATAGTTTTTTGAAGGTAAACGAGGCCTTTAATAATTTTGTGGTCAGTCGTAACTTAGATCCTAAGCAGTTTTTAGAAACTGAGACTTGGGTATTCATACTCATTCTCTCTGTTTTAGTGGGAATTATCATTGTCTGTTTAGTAATCATTTTCGTTTATTACCAAAAGATGATTGTCCTTTATCGGATGCAAAATAATTTTATCAATGGTTTTACTCACGAACTTAAAACTCCCATTGCTAGTTTAAAGCTTTTCTTAGAAACATTTGAAAAACATGATCTGCCCGAAGAAGATAAGAAGAAATATCTTCAGTTTATGAGAAGAGATGTCGATCGCCTCAATGATAATGTGATTCAAATTCTAAATTTAGCAAAAATTGAAGATAAGAAATACGAAGGTAAAATGAGCGTCGTCAATCTTGCAGAATTCTTTGAGTCAAGAAGAGAGAAGGTAAGTCACCTCCTTGAAAAATGTCATCTTCATATTTCTCATGAAGAATCGGCGAGAGTGAAAATTGACCCGCTACTTATGGAAATGGTTTTTATTAACCTCTTAAGTAATGCCATTAATTATAACGACAAAGATCAACCTGAAATCAATATTTCCTTTAGTCGCCAAGGAAAGAACCTTACTTTTTGCTTTAAAGACAATGGTCGTGGAATTGCAAAAACTCATCAAAATAAAATTTTTAAGAAATTCTACCAAGCACAAAAAGAAGGTAAGGGAAGTGGGCTCGGTCTCTTCCTTGTTTCCCAAGTGGCAAAATATCATAAAGGTAATGTTAAAGTTTATAGTGAAGGACCAACTCTTGGTGCCACCTTTCTCTTTCAACTACCAATTGAGGATAATATATGAGTGCAAGTAAAATTCTCGTTGTTGAAGACGAAGATCATTTAGCAGAAGGAATTAAACTCAACTTAAAACTTAAAGGCTACGACGTTCAACGAGCGGCCAACGGTCAACAAGGTTTAGAAATCTGGAAGCAGTGGAAACCTGATCTTATCGTCCTTGATATCATGATGCCTATTATGGATGGATACCAAGTTCTAGAACAAATTCGCAAAGAAGACGCCAAACAACCCATCCTGATTTTATCCGCTAAAAATGAAGCGGCCGATAAAGTAAAGGCCTTACAAAAAGGAGTCGATGACTATCTCGATAAACCCTTTGACCTAGAAGAATTTCTTTTACGAGTTGAACGACTTCTCATCCGCGGAGAATGGTCCCAAAGTAAAGCCGATCAAATTGACGATCTTTTTTCTTTCGGCTCATTCACCATCGACTTCGTCCAATGTCACTTCGTCTCTCGCGGAAAGAAAATTCCACTAACTGTTCAAGAATTAAAAGTCCTAAGACTCTTCATCGCCCACCAAGGTAAACCCGTCACTCGCGAACAACTCCTCAAAGAAGGTTGGGGCTACGATGAAGGCACCCACACCCGAACTCTTGATAACTTCATGGTCAGGCTGCGGAAATATTTTGAGAGTGATCCCAAGAATCCGGAGTATTTTAAATCCGTACGTGGCCTCGGTTATCGCTTCGACCCTTAAGAGTTCCGTAATTGGTTCATTTTGTCGTCAAGCTGCAGACTCAATCACCTCGACATGCTGGCGCGCATGCCTCGGCTCTTCGCTTTGCTTTCCTAAAACTCCCTCCAATTCTTAGCCTCTTCTCATTTGGATAGAAATCTACTCTAAATTCTTTCTATGTTATACTTTTTTAAAGAGGACTTTCATGAAATATTTAATATTTTTTATAATAATATTTTCTACTTTTGGTAGTAGCGATGAAGTTTATCATAAAGATTATCTTTCTCGATACGCTTCAAGGCATCCAACAAAGTATGTAGTTTTTCTCTACTCTTATTCTAAGAATAGGCAGAAGGGGAAAAATTCTATAGATGAGTCACTTAAGAGAGTAAAAGCCGAAATCGAGAAGATTCAATTTTACGCAAGTCCTAATTTTGAAAAAGAGATTGGGTTTCTTAAAGAAGATGGACTCTATTTAAATAATAAAAAAATATGTCGAAAAAATGATTTAGGGCTTCTCCTTGGTCTAAAAACATTTGAAAAAATTCGAAATCCCTATTGTAGGGAGGCTGGGATCTATTATTCTGGTCCCGAATCTTGGAATATGTTTTTTCTAGCAGAGAAAGTAATAGGTAAATATGTTGAAATTGGAGTCGGTGAAAATAAGTATTTTATTAAGAGAGAGCAAATCCCTGCGATTGAGGATATTTATAAGCCAACTTTTGAAACAGTTAAGGAAACAGTTACAGAATTTGATAAATTTGAGAAGCTAAGAAAAGAAGTATGTAAGCTTTTTAAGACTGGAAAAAGCGATCATATTTTGGATTTTTTAAGTAAAAATAAAGTATATAATAACTTGGAAAAAAGCGGAGCCCTTAAAAAAGGAATTGGGTTTGCGGATAGATATCGAGAAGACTTCATACAAGTTTGTAATTATGACTCTCTTTGGTTGTCAAATCAAGGTAATGCAAAAAAAAGAAGAGTTAATTTTTTTATTATGTCAAAAAGTATAAAAACAGATTTTGATGAAGGTACATCTTATATTAGGAGGTTTTACTTTTTCATATAAAGTGAATAAAGGTTGGATACTTAGTGACGTGACTTATCCAGAAAAAATATTTAAATTTTATTTTCAGCTTAGTCCAGATGGTACTGTTAAATATAAAAAATGAGCGACTCTTCTAAATTATCCTATAGGGTTGGTTTTACTATATAATGCGGGGTGGCTATTCAACTTCAAATGGCAGCATTATCATGCCAATGTTTTACCATTAAATTTAAAACAAGGATTACATATGAGTTTATTAGCTGGAAAAAAGGCCCTTATCTTAGGTGTGGCAAATGACCGCTCTATTGCATGGGGAATAACTAAAGCATTAAAAGAACATGGAGCAAGCGTTGCTCTTAGTTACCTTAATGAAAATCTTCAAAAGAGAGTTGATCCTTTGGCCGATGAAGCTGGTGCGGATTTTACCTTCGAGATGGATGTAACAAATGATCAGCACTATGAAGATATTAGAAAAACAGTAGAAGAAAAGTGGGGCAAGTTTGATATTTTGATTCACTCTCTTGCATTTGCTGATAAGAATGATTTGAAAGCAAATTTTACAGACACTTCAAGAGAAGGTTTTAAAATGGCCTGTGATATTTCGGCCTTTTCTCTTATTGGTTTATGTCATGCACTCAAGCCACTTATGAATGAAGGAGCAACAGTGCTGGGCATGACTTATCACGGTTCAGTTCAAGTAGTTCCAGGTTATAACGTTATGGGAGTAGCGAAAGCTGCTCTAGAAAGTTCAGCTCGCTATCTTGCTGATGATCTTGGACCTGAAGGGATTCGCGTAAACTGCATCTCGGCTGGGCCAATTAGAACTCTTGCCGCTTCTGGTGTACCAGGAATGAGAAAGATGTTTGATACCATCGAAGAGCGTGCACCTCTTAGAAAAAATGTTTCACAAGATGATGTTGCTGGAACAGCAGTTTATCTTTCGAGTACTCTCAGCAATGGGGTTACCGGACAGGTCATCTATGTGGACAGTGGAATTTCCACCATCGCATGTGTCTAAAACAAAAAAGCCTCTTAGAAATAAGAGGCTTTTTTTTTATCATCAATTTTAATTCATTTTTATTTCTTAGTGATCGTGAGGCTCACTCAAAGCTTCATCATCAAAAGATGTCATAGCAATGATTAGTGAAATAGGTAGTAGTGCCCAAGTTCCAATCAAACATAATCCTACAAATACTGAAAAGCTCATAATTAATCCTTACTGTTATTTTCAACTATTTTAATGCAAAGAAGCTCGATTTTCTACTATTTTTTAAGGGATTTAGCTCTCCTTAGGAGTAATTCTGGTTGGAAAAATCAGGTAGGCGGCCCTAAAACTAAGATAGGTTAGCGGAAAGGCGCACAAAACATCGAGGGTATAGTGATAACGCATGCTAAGAGTCGCTCCAATAATTAGGCAGGTTAGCCCAAGCATATAGAAACGGTGGGAGTGTTTCATGCGAAAAAGCCATAGGGTGGTCAAAACAGCTATTCCCGTATGACCGCTAGGGAAGCAATCGATAAATGTGGTTTGGCCATTTTGGACCAATTGATAGAGAAATTGTTCAAAACCACTGAGAGGAAGTTCATAAGTGAAAAAATTGGCCAAAAAATATTGAGGTCCAGTAACAGGAACTCCCAAATAGAAAAGGTAATTAATACTGTAGAAGAGAATCATACTGGCAAAATATCTTCCTAATTTATATTTCTTCTTAACTGGAAGAGAGCGGTAATAGAGAACACCACCATAAAAAGGTAGCAGAAAATAAGTCATGTAACTTAGAATCATAAGGTCATAGAAAATCCATATGGGAAAATTTATGGCCTGCAAGCTTTGCAAAATAACATCTGCCACAGGATTTCCAAAAGTGATCTCATCAAAAGATGCTAAAGGGCCATCAAGTCTTCTCACTCCTCCAGCACTAGCATCAAAAACTCCAACTAAGTAATAGTTAAGAATAATAGTGAGCCCTAGAGGAATAGTATTAATAAAGAGTTTTGCAAGATTAGATAACCAGACAATCTTTGGCCTTAATAAATAAAAAACTAATGAGATCACAACGGGAGATAGTGCTAAGGCCTGAAATCTTCCAAAAGCAAGACCAGATAAAAAGAACAAAAAAGTATTGTAGAAGGAAGTAAAGAGAACGATTCGGCTTAGGCCAAAATCACCTCGATAATTATCCCATGCCTTTTGAATCTTATGTTCGAACATGGGATTATTTTATCATAGATTTAAGGTTTAAACGTTAAATACAGAGCATCTAAAATACAGAGTAGCTACTTTACACACGTATAATAAAACTCACGGTCATTGATTTCCCAACGATTTCTTACTGGCGAAGGATTTCTTAAAGTTCCTTTATAAACCTTTCCGCTTCTTAGTGCCCACGCCTTATCACCGAGAGTAATTCCACCATTCCAAGAACCATAGTTACCAATGATTTCTAATTCACTTGAATTTGGAAGACGTCCACCCATTGTTTGGCACATATCTTTCGCGCTTGATAGGTCCCAAACTTTATCAATGTCACCATTGATTCCACCTAGAAGAGTAAGCTTTGTGTTTCTAATTTTAATAGTTGATGGAAACTTAGTTCTTTGAAAGTCTTCAAACATTGTTGAACCGATTTTGCTCATGACTGTTGCTGGTTTTCCTGTTCCCATATAAGTTTTTGTATCACCATAGCGACCTACGAGAGTAACAGTTACCACAATATTTCCCTTACAATTTGGTGCTAAGGTATAACTTCCGTAGGCAACATAATCCAGTTGATCAAATATATCCGCAGGAACATACCCTGGTCTTTGTCCATTTCTAGCAGCATTAATAATATGACGAGCACCAGGTAGGTGATTAAAACTGATATTTCTACTAGATGGTCTTAGATTTCTATAATACTGATCAACATAACCCTTCAAAGTATTTTCTAGTGTTACATCAAGATACTTTCCTTGCAGAGCGAGTCTCTTATTCTTGTCATAGAGAGCATCAAAAGCAAGAAGCATATCAAGGGCTTCACTCCCTTTAGCACCAGAGTACATAAGATCAGAGGCCAGGTCCGTCATCTCTCTCATATACTCACTACGAGTCTGAGAAAAAGATTGCTTATACTGACAAAGATCCGCTCCTCTAATAAAAGGAATCGTTGGCCATAGCTTTGCTGTGTTACCAGCAATAGCCGCCTGTGCGAATAAACTAAGAAATACTAGAAAAAGACTCTGTGCTGTCTTCATAAAACCAACTCCCAACTTGAATAAAAAAGGATTTATATATTACCGGGTGGTAGTTGATAAGGGCATCGTGTAGAATTTTCAGTATCTTATATTGTACTAATACAAGAAATTCTTATGAATATATTCAACGGTCATTTTAACATTCTCTTTGGGAGTATGCTGTAAAACACCGTGTCCTAGCCCTGCAATCCACTTATTCAGATCGCAACCGCTTCCTTCCATGGTTTGCCACCATCTAGCTAACTTAGGCTCTAAAAGCTCCCATGGAAGATGTAGGTGAGAAGGATCGATATTTCCCTGAATATAGTAATCAGAACCTAGCTCTTTAAGAGTTGCCGGAAGATTCGATCTCCAGTCAATTCCTAGCACATCTAAATTATCATCTTGAATTTCACGAAGGTAATCGATGTGAGTGAGTTTCGAATAATAAGTAAGAGGGATATTAGGAAATTTGGCCTTAATGGCCTTGGTCACAGTTTTTAGAGCGGCAAGTGGAAATTCTTTAAAGTCATGAATATCCAGTTCTCCAACTGCTGTATCAAAAAGACAGATGCCATCGGCTCCACCTTCAATTTGTATTTCAATATTTCTAATAAGCGAAGGCATAAGAATTTCTAAGAATCCTTGCCAGCGACCATCGTAGAATCCATTTTTTGAATCAGTAAGGTTTCCAGCATGGCCACCTTCAACGGCGTAAGTATAAAGAGTAAATGGAGCCCCTACAAAACCAAGGAGAGTTTTATCTGTTGGTAGTTCTTTTTTAAGAAGCTTTAAAGCATCCGCTTGAAACTTATAATAAATATCTTCAGATTGAGCAGGCTTCATCATTGATAATTTATCAGGAGAGTCTAGCTTCATATCCATTTTTGGGCCGGGGTTATAAACCAGCCCCATGTTAAATAATTCAAGAGGGTAGAGGATATCACTAAAGAGAATGGCGGCATCAAAATTAAACTCTCTCATCGGGCCCATGGTAATTTCACAGGCAAGATCTGGAGTCTTACACATAGTCACGAAATCGCTATTCTTTCTAATATTTTGATAGTGGTCGTGATAGCGACCAGCTTGTCTCATAAACCATACCGGCACTTGAGTTTTTCCATTAATGTTTTTTCTATCTTGATAAAGACCCATACTTATTCCTTTATTATTAACTTATATCCGATTCCGCGTACGCTTTGAATCATCATTTTTTGTGTACTATCTGTTTCACACCATTTTCTTAACTTAACAATATAATTATCAATGGTTCTATTGCTTGGAAATTTATCATCACCCCAAATTTGATGAATGATTTTTTCTCGATCTAAAACTTCTGGCGAAGATTCAAAGAGCATTTTAAGAATGGCACATTCTTTTTGAGAAAGCGCAATGGTCTCACCATGAGCATCAATAATTTCATAGCGGTTAAAATATATTTTTAAATTTCCAATAATAATTTCATCGCGAAATTTTTCAAGGCCAGTATCAAGATCACTTATCCTTTGAAGTCTCAAAAGTAATTCCTTAAGAGCAAAAGGTTTGGTGATATAGTCGTGGGCCCCAATTTCAAGACCTTCAACTTTTGTATCAGGATCATTAAGAGCAGAAAGAAAGAGAAAGACAAAGTCGGAGCGCTCTGCTCGCCATTGTTTTGCCAAATCAAGTCCACTACCATCAGGTAAACCAATATCTAAGAGAATAATCTTTGGTTTAACTTGGTCGAACAATACCTTGGCCTCTTTTACATTCTTGGCCCAATGAACTTCATATTTTTGAGTTTCTAAAAACTCTTGGAGGGTTGAACCTAGGTTAATTTCGTCTTCAACTAAGAGAAGCTTTCTGGTCATGATGAAAGTCCTTGTTGAAGAATAAAGGTTACTTTCCACTTTTCTTTTGCTTCGACACAAAAGGCACCGCCCATCATCTTGGCAAGGCGTTCACAGAGGTAGAGACCAATGCCGCTACCTTTTGAACTTTCATGTTTATAAAATAAACGACCGAGTTTTTCTTTATTACCAGAAAAATGGCCATTGTCTTGATATTCAATTTCAATTTCACTGCCAATTTTTGATAAGTTAAGGGTGACAGATTTTTCGTTACAGTGACGAGAAGTATTTTCAATAAGATTTCGAATAATAAGCTCAAGTGCGTAGTAATCCGCACTGACGATTAAGTCTTTATCACCAGTCACTTTAATTTCAAGATCGCTATTCCACTTATTCAATATGTCTTCAACAAATTTGTTGAGATCAATATTTTCCATATTGAGATTTCCGCCACCTTCTATACGGCCTAACTGTAAAATCTTATCCATTTGATCTTCTAGCTTCTTACTGTCTTCAATTAAGCGATTGGAATAGGTTTGAATTTTTTCTAAGTCGATATTCTTATTGGCGGCCAGGTTTTCAATAACTTCCGCTTGTAGTCTCATGGAGGCAAGAGGTGTTTTTAATTCATGAGTCATTCCTGCATAGAATGATTGCATCCCTTTCGTTTTCTTGCGGTCTCTTATATAGAGAATAAGTAGAGAAATACTAAGGAGAATGAGGATAACAAGAAAAGTTGCACCTTCCCACTTAAGCATATTCATCATTTTAAGAGAGCGATCTTTTGGTAGAAAACTTTGTAGTTTAATAAAGGTGAAAAGCCACCAAGCTCCTAAAGCCGTTAAATAGGAAACATAGAAAAAACTAAGATATAGAAAAAGATCTCTTTTTAATAACTTTATAAATTTGAGATCTTTTAGTTTTCCCATTTAGTTCCACAACCTCTTCTCTAGATCTGCAATGACATCATCGTTGTGAGCAAGACTAACAAATCCAACTTCATAAGCATTAGGAGCAATGTAGATTCCCTTTTCTAAGAGAGTATGAAAGAGAGGAGTGAACCCAACTCCTAAGTCTGCAGGAATATCACAAGCTCGATTAATTTCACCTTTTGGGCTAAACCAAAAAAGACTGGCACGAGAATAAAGAGAGTAATCTTTAAATTGACCATTATTAAATTCTGCGAGCCACTTATTAAAAATACCAACGATTCTTTCTGTATAGCCATTAATTTTCTGATAATTTTCTTTTGTAAGTTGTTCAAGAGTGGCCAGTCCACCAACCATGGCCAGTGGGTTAGCACTAAGTGTTCCTGCTTGGTAAACAGGACCAAGTGGAGCAAGCTTTTCCATTAGCTCTTTCTTTGCCCCAAGAGCGCCTACCGGTAGACCACCACCAATAATTTTTCCATAGGTCACGATATCAGGAGTGATACCTGTGACTTCGGCCATACCACCAAAGGCCATTCTAAAACCGCTGATCACTTCATCAAAGATAAGGAGAGCATTGTTTTCTTTGGTCACTTCTCTTAAGAATTCTAAGTATTCTTGGGTCTGTGGTAAGAGACCATTGTTGGCCGGAAGAGGCTCAACAATAATGGCGGCAATCTGATCTCTATGGTCTTTAAAACAATCTTTAATTCCTTGGATATCACCTAATTCTAAAATGAGAGTGTCATCTGCACAGCCAGCCGGAACTCCAGCACTAGAAGCTTCTGCTTCTCCGGCTAGACCTGAGCCCGCTTTAATAAGCATAGAATCTACGTGTCCGTGATAGCAGCCGTTAAACTTAATAATTTTATTTCTTCCTGTATATCCACGGGCAAGTCTAAGTGCTGTCATCACAGCTTCTGTTCCTGAATTTACAAAGCGAATTTGATCAATGAATGAAATTTTATCAATAAGAAACTTGGCAAGAGTTAGTGAGTAGGGTTCGCATGCTCCGTAACTCCATCCCTTTGCCATCTGTTCATTTAACTTCTCATGAACCTTCTTTTCAGTGTGTCCCAAAATAAGAGGACCAAAGCTCATGCAGAAATCAATATAATTCTTATCTTCAGTATCGGTGAAGTAAGCACCATTTGCTTCTTTAAAAAATCTAGGTGCAAGCTCAAGTCCTTTGAAACTTCTCACCGGACTGTGAACTCCTCCTGGAACAAATTTCTTACTTTCTTCAAATAGGTCTTTGTTGTTACTCATAAAATTCCTTATTATTATATTTTATTATTTTAATTATCTCATTAACCACTGATCAAAAGTTTTCAAGCTATAGAATGGGTGCACATCAATATTACTTTCTTTAAAAAGTTCATATGTTTTTCCTATTCCACAACAATGAATAGCATTGATGATTTTTGGATGCTTTGAGATATAAGTTTGGTATTGACGATAGCTAGTCCAATAGAAAATGGGACAATCTTCAATTTTTTCTTTTTCATCTTGGGTACCTTCACTAATTTCTAAATCGTAAGTATGGATCTTTTTACTTTTCAGATTTTGGAAAGAATTACTGGATTGATCGTGAGTTAAAAGAGTGACTTCTCCTTGCGCTTTATTATTTTTTTCAAACATTGAAATCAGTGCAGAAGAAAGATACTTTTCGATTAAACTAAGTCCTATAGAATCAGAAGAACCGTTTACCCAGTAGCCAGCTTTGGCCAAGGTTCTCATGGTCTTTGTTCCCGCGGCCCAAAGACTTGATGGACTTGCATTACTATTCTTTAAAGATTCAAGGGTATGTAGAGATGTGACAACAAGAGGAGCGTTACAGGTAAACTCTGTCACGATAGGTTTTTTTGTAGTCAGTTTATCTACAAGGTAGCGCTCAAAATTTAAATTCATTTTTTCAAGAGCTTTGGGAGATATACCTAAGAAGGCCTTTTGAAATTGAGCCTTTATTGGTTTAGATATCCCCTCAAGAGTTTGATACTCAATCTGAATATCGTTGACGACACCTTTTTGGGAAACAAGATAGTTTTCTCCAATTTTAGTGACGTTAATTCCAACAGCTAGGTGACAGCCACCACCATAAGTTTGAAAGAGTTGTCTCTCAATTTTTACTTCATCTTTTGTTCGTTTATGATCAACGGTTTGCAGTGCTTGAAGAAGCTCACCATTATCGTCTCTTGTTCTTAAGCATTCTATTCCAAGAGCTCCCTGTGAAGCCGCAGATGGAAATGTTGATTGAGGTAAGATCATATACTCTAAGTTTTCAATCAGGGGAGTGAGCTCCTTAGAAGCTTTCTCGTCAAGAGCGAGTCTTTCAATTCCAGGAAAGGCCAAGACAATGGCGTGATAATCTTGATCGTTTAGTTTTTGCAATCGAGTATTAACATTACCTCGCAGCATTTTTGTTTTGACATTAAGCTTTTCACCAAAAGGAAGATAGTCATTAAATTTTGCTTCAACATTAACGATTCGTCTTGGTGAGCTTGTACCCACAATAAAATCTTCATTAAATTTTTTATCTTTTAACAATTGAAGAATATCTTTTCTAATGAAGAGAATATCATTTCCAAAAGTTCTTTCTGTAATGGCCGCTAGTTGAAATTCTTTAGGACGATCTGAACCTAGATCTTTATAAGAGTGAACAACTAAGTCTACTTCACCTTGAAGAAGTGCGTGATCTAACTCTTTGGTAAAAAAGTCTTTCCCATCAAGCTGCCAAAGTGGCTTATCAGTTTTTAAATCACCCTCAGTTTTGATTTTTTTAAGTTCAAACTTATGATTCGTTTTTTGCTCAAGAAGGTCTTTTATTTGGTTGCATTGTGTAACTGCGAGGAGACTTCCACGAGTCCCGATGATGTATTTTTTCATAGGGAATTTCTATCAAAAATTTCAGGAGATGTCTGCCTTTTCAGGGAGGTATTTAGCGTCTTAGAGGAAATCTAAACTTTTCTGTGACACTGGAGTAGGAGAGACTCTTTTTTCAACGATTTTTTGGATATTTTGTTTCGCAAAATGGATTTTTTGCTTATAGATCTGGCTCATTTCTTGTCCATGAGCAAAGATTTCATTTAGTTTTACGATATTATGGGCAAGATTAAATGACTCAGAGAAAGCAGAAGGCTCACCTAGGCAAATGGCATAAGTTTCATCATGGTTATCTTTCCAAGAGTGAATTATCTCATCTGCTATCTGAAAGGATTCACAGCCAATAGTATTTATCACAACATCAAAGTCATGAATGTTTTGGTGATCTTTCCAATCTTTAATATCCAAAGCGAAGTGTGTTGAGAGTTCTTTAACTCGGGAAGTATTTCGTGCACAGATCGTGAAATCGAATTTTCTATGGGTAATTTTTATAATATCTTCGGCCATTTGTCCTGAGCCAAGAATAAGGATTTTCTTACCTTTCTTATATTTTTGAGAAATTAACTTTCGCACAATACCTGCATAGGTAAGTAAACCAATTTCTTGCAGATGATTTCTTCTGATTTCTTTTGCATCCTTGAATAGTTTTTCAAGAACTCTTAAGACGCGACCGTTGATTTGATCATTAGAGGTAAACTCGTGATAGGCCTGCTTAAATTGTGAAACAATCTCATATTCACCTTGAATCTTACTTTTAAGCCCACAGATCGTTTCTAATAAGAAATGGTAGCCAGCATCTCTGGCCATAATATCAACTTTCTGTGTTGTAGGGCCTTTCACATAAGAAAGAGGAGCTTTGTCCATTCCGACAATAATAACTCGTTGGCAGGTCTTAAGAAGGAACACATCTCCCCTTGGTACAAAGGGGATTGACGAATTTACAGGTAAATTTACAACGGTTAGGCTCTCTAGCATTTGTATAATTTAACAGGTTTAGAGTAGCTTTTTGTCACAGAAATGTAGACAAAAGAAAATTTTTATTGGTTTTCAATACATCATTTTCATCTTTGTTCGCATCTGGTAAGTTGCTCACATGAATGAATCAGTGGATACATTGGCCGTCAGAAGGCGTCGCGTTAATAAAGTTGTCACTTTTCCTACCCGATTAGCAGGGTGGTTCGGTCCTTTAATGCCTGCTTTTATGCGAAGAATGTTTAAAGGTCTCGACCGTAAAGTTGATGGTGCCATAAGTTTCTTTTTTCGTCATTACGGAAAGACAAAATTTATGATCGCAATGAGTAAAAAAGCTCAGGTTATGGGTCTCGAAGAGTTATTTCTCTCTGGTCCAAAAGCTTTCCTATACTTTTTTCTTTATTATCTTGTAAGAGATACAATACTTTATATTATTATCCCGATTATGTTCGCTAACTTAACTTCTGGAATTTAAAAAAAGAAAATGGTCCAACTCTATTTATACTCAAAATTATTGGCCTCCATTGTTCTTTTTATTTATGGACTAAGACTTCTTTCTTATAATCTTTTAGAAGTTTTTGAACTCCCACTCTTTCGTTTATTCCGTGATTCAAAAGGCTCTTCTTATAAATCTATGTTGAAAGGTTTTGCACTAGGAGCACCATCTCTTGAATGTCATAAGCTGACCAGCAGTGTGGGGGGAATGGTTCAGGCGGGACTTCTTTCTCAGCGTCATGCTTTAGTGGTTACAAGCTTTGGACAAATCTTTAGTGTTTTTGGTCTGGTCTTGGCCCTCTTAATTCCTCTTGATAAGGGAATTGTCATGATGGGCTTTGCCATTGTTCCTCTTTTATTGGCCAGGGGAAAATGGGAAGAAGTTTTTAGAAATCTCGCTTTTGTACTGATTGGAATTGGTATCATTAGCTTTGCTCAAGCTCTTATGTATGAAGGGGTTTTGGTCATTCAGCAGCATCATGAAATCATCAGATTTCTTAATAACTCCGTTATCGTCAGTGTTATTTCGGGAACGATTATTGGCTTTCTTTGCTTACTGATTTTTGAAAAGGACACTATACTTCTGGTTCTTTTCTTTAAATTAGGAATCCTCTTTCCCCATGATCAACATGTTTTTCTCGTTGCCCTTAGTATTCCGATCATAGGCTGTTCATTAGGCTTTTGGCCGCTAGCGAATAAATCAAATATTTATGGGAAGAGGTTTTTTAAAGTCCTTATCTTAAGCGAAGTCGTTTTACTGGCGTTCTTTATTCCTATCATGCTTCGCTTTCCTGAAATATTCTCTAATCCACTAGTTTTTATTTTCTTAGTGATTAGTTTTCGTTTCATTAAGTATTTGGCCATTATTTCGGCCCATTCTTTTCTATCAAAAATTGCTCTTAAATTATTTCCACAACAAGGGCATCGGGAGAACTTTCAACTTGGAGTTTTAGGGGATTCAAG